>CAZLSB010000042.1:0-21028 GCA_964561825.1 uncultured Xanthomonas sp. | reverse complement strand
GGCGCCGGTGGCGGTTCAGTGACGATGCCAATCCGGCCGATTTGGCGCAGCGTTTTTAGCATTTCAATCTCCTGCGCGGTTCACAGATCATGGCCGCTATACGACAGATTGAAGGACTTATTAATCAGCGGAAAATCCGCAACGATATTGCCGATCACGGCATGTTCGAGCACTGGCCAGTTGTGCCATGACGGGTCGTGCGGATGGCAACGCGCGATTTGGCCATCGGCGCTGATGCATAAGGCGACCAGCACGGGCCCGCGCCAGCCTTCAATGCAACCGAGGCCGATGCTGCCCGGTGGCGGCGTTGACACCTCCACTCGATGTGCACCAGCGGGCAGTTGTGTGGCGATCGCTATCACCAATTGACAGGATTCGAGCAATTCGGCGAAACGCACGGCCACCCGTGCCGCAACGTCGCCACCCTGCTGAAGCATTTTTTCCGGCTGCAGTTGTTCATACGGGACACAGGGAAAATCACAGCGTAGATCAAAGGCTTGTGCGCTGGCGCGGCCGGCCAAACCGGTCAGGCCCAGTTGCAGCGCCAAGGCCGGCGTGACGATGCCAGTCGCGTTAAAACGATCACGCACACCGGCGTGCTCTTCCAGGATGTCATGCAAACGCTGCACTTCGTTGATCAAAGGGGGCATCGCCGCGGCCAAGGTGCTCAATGTGTTCGTGGTTACGTCCAGCGCCGTGCCACCTGGCACCACGAAATCGAGCAAATAGCGCTGGCCAAGTGCAGCCGCGGTGTGCCGCAGCAAGCCTTCTTTGAGCCGCCCGAACTGGGAAAGCGCGAAGGCAAAACCGGCATCGTTGCCCAGCGCACCCAGATCGCCCAAATGGTTGGCGATGCGCTCAAGTTCCAGCGCCAGCGCGCGCAGCCAGGCGGCGCGTGGTGGCAGTGTTAGGCCCGCACAGCCCTCCAAAGCCTGACAATAAGCCCAGGAATAGGCCACGGCGGAGTCGCCCGACACACGCGCCGCCAAACGATGGCCAGCTAAGGCCGGCAATTCCTGAAAACGTCGTTCGATGCCTTTGTGCACATAACCAAGGTGTTCTTCCAGGCGCAGCACTTTTTCGCCAACCACCGAAAATCGGAAATGCCCCGGCTCGATGATGCCGGCGTGCACTGGCCCAACCGCGATTTCGTGCACGCCATCGCCATCCACCGCGACAAAAGGGTAAGCATCGGCGATCGGCTCGGTTGGCGCGTCGGGCATCTGCGCGTCGCGTAGTGGATAGCCCTCCGGCCATGCCGTATGACGCAACCACGGCCGCGTGTCCCAAACCGTGCTGCGCAGCCCGTGCAAATCGAAGATCGCCCGTTCCATGCGTAGCGCGGCGGGGAATACCTCGGCAGCGCTGGGGAAACGGTTGACACCTTCGGCGAGCGTCGCGCTCAGCAGCAAGATTCCAGGATCGCCGATCACCGCGGCATGCAGCAGCGCGCCGGATAATGGTGGCGTTTGCGCCCAGAGTGCGAACAGTCGTCCGCCACCAGCGGCCACTTCGGCCAACACCGAGCCCCAGTGTTCGATCGCGACGGTCTGCGCGCGCGCGCCCGGCGCACCCGCAAGCGGGTTTGATTCGCAGTAGCGGCGGGTGAAGGACATCATTCACCCCCGATCAAACGCGCCGCGGCGCGAAACCAATCGGCCAGATAGGGCGGAATGTATAAACCCAGCATTAAAACCAACGCCAAATGCGCAAAGACGGGCAGCAGCGCCGGTGGATGCGGCAAGCGTTTTCCGCTGGTTTCGCCAAACACCATTGGCTGCACGCGTCCGAAAATGGCGGCAAAAGCCACCGCGAGGGCGAGCAGCAAAATCGGAGTGGCCCACGGCTGTTGTTTCATCGCGGTGGTTAGAATCAAAAATTCGCTGGCGAATACGCCAAAGGGTGGCATGCCCAGAATGGCCAGCGAGCCCAGCATTAATCCCCAGCCTATCGTGGGGTTAGTGGTAATCAATCCGCGAATATCGCCCATCTGCTGCGAACCGCTTTTCTGCACCGCGTGGCCCACCGTGAAAAAAATCGCCGATTTGGTCAATGAGTGCACCGTCATGTGTAAAAGGGCAGCAAAATTAGCCACCGCCCCGCCCATGCCAAAGGCAAAGGTAATGATGCCCATATGTTCAATCGACGAATACGCAAATAGGCGTTTAATATCACGCTGACGCCACAAAAATAGCGCCGCCAATACCACCGAAAGCAAGCCGAAACCCATCAACATATTGGAAGGCAAAGTGCTACCGAGTGAGCCTTCGACCAAAATCTTGCAGCGCACTACCGCGTAAATCGCCACATTCAACAATAGCCCAGAGAGTACCGCTGAAATCGGCGTTGGGCCCTCGGCGTGCGCGTCGGGCAGCCAATTGTGCAGCGGCGCCAATCCAACTTTAGTGCCATAACCCACCAATAGAAAGACGAAGGCCAAACTGAGTACCGCCGGCTCCAACTGGCCTTTGACGGCGTTTAAATGGGTCCATAACAAGGCGTCTACACCGGCCGAACCGAGCACTTTTTCGGCGGCAAAATACAACAAAATAGTGCCAAACAGCGCTTGGGCGATGCCCACGCCGCAGAGAATGAAGTACTTCCACCCCGCTTCCAGGCTGGCTGGCGTGCGATACAGCGTTACCAATAACACCGTCGACAGCGTTGCCGCTTCCATTGCCACCCACATCAGCCCGAGATTATTGGTGGTTAGTGCGATCAGCATGGTCGCCATGAATAACTGGTACATGCTGTGATACAGCTTCAGTTGGTGCGCGCTGAGCTTGCCGTGATCACGTTCGATACGCATGTACGGGCGCGAAAACAGTGCAGTGGTGAAGCCCACAAAGGCAGTTAACGTGACCAGAAATACATTAAAAGGATCGATAAAAAACTGTTCTTTGGCGACCAGCAGATCGCCGTGTTCGATCACCCGCGCGGTCAGTGCGCAGGCGGCCAACAGGGTGATCAAACTAAGACCCACATTGACATCTGGCGCGCGCCGCCAGGCACCAAAAAACCCCAAGTACAAAGCGCCGAATAATGGAGTGCCGAGCAGGATGAGAAACTCCATCAATCGCGCTCCTTCAGCGACTCTAGATGGTGCAAATCCAGGCTGTCGAATTGCTCGCGGATTTGAAAGAAGAACACGCCGAGCACCAGCATGGCGACCAGCACGTCGAGCGCAATGCCCAGTTCCACCACCATCGGCATGCCGTAGGTCGCGCTCATTGCACCGAAAAATAAGCCGTTTTCCATCGACAGAAAACCAACCACCTGCGACATCGCTTTGCTGCGCGTGATCATCATCAAGAACGACAGCAAAATGACGGCGACCGCAATGCCGATGGCGTTGCGTGTTGCGGTGCTGGCCAATTCAGCGATCGGCTGGGCCAGACCAAATGCGAACACCACAATCAGAACGCCCACCAGCATGGTGCCGGGGATATTTAAGAGCGGCTCGGTATCCCAATAGACGTTGAGGCGACGAATCAGCCGGTGTAATAACCACGGCAGGAACACCACTTTCAGTGCAAAAGTGAGCAAACCGGACAAATACAAATGGGTTTCGCCAGTGCGCCAAGCAACCATAAGCGTGGCAACCGTCAATAATAAGCCCTGCATCGCCAATAAGTTGACCAGCGACACGATGCGCCGTTGCGACAACATTGAAAATGACAGCAGCAATAACAGCGCTGCCAGCGCATTAATTATCTGTAGATCGAAGGGAATGTGATTCATCGTGCCACCTGCAATAGGTGAACCAACAGGCCCAACACCGCCAGCAAGAAGGCGGTGGCCAGAAATTCCGGCGCCCGAAATACGCGCAATTTGGCCGATAAGGTTTCCACCACCGCCAAAGCAGCGCCGAAAATGATAAGTTTGACGGCGAGTGACAGCATGGCCAAAGCCAGACTCAAGGCTTGGTAGTTAGTTGCCATTCCCCATGGCACAAACAGCGCCATTCCGATACACGCGTAGTTAAATAGTTTCAGCGCCGCCGCCCATTCCATCAGCGCCAAGTGGCGCGCTGAGTATTCGAGCAACATTGCCTCGTGGATCATGGTTAATTCCAGATGCGTCGCTGGGTTATCGACTGGAATCCGCGCGTTTTCAGCCAACATCACCATGCCAAAGGCCACCGCGGTGAACAGCAAGCTAGGGTGGATGGCCAGCGTTTCACCGCTCAAGCGCTCGGATATCAACGGCAAGGCGGTGCTCGCTGTCATCAATGAAGCCACGAAAATCACCATCAACAATGCCGGTTCGGCCAGGAACCCGATCATCATTTCGCGGCGCGCGCCGAGCGTGCCAAAGGCGCTGCCAACATCCATGGCCGCGAGTGACAGAAACATGCGTGCGGCGGCAAACAAGCCAACTAGCGCGATCGCATCAGCCGCCGACGTGAACGGCAAGCGCGTGCTCAGCGACGGAATCATCGCGGCGGCGGCGGCCATCGTGCCAAACACGATGTACGGCGCGATGCGAAACAAGCTGGACGCGTTGTGGGCCAGCACCACTTCTTTGTGCAGCAATTTGTGGATGCCGCGATACGGTTGCCACAGGCTCGGCGCGCTGCGGTTTTGTAACCAAACGCGACATTGATTCACCCAGCCGAGAAAAATAGGCGCGGCAGCGAGCGCAATCAGCACTTCGAATACTTGGTTTAACCACCCCAGCCAGTGGCTCATAAGACGGACGCCAACAACACGACCAGCGTGACAAAGCTGTACAGCAAATAGGCGGAGATTCGTCCTTGCTGCAGCACCGAAACCGCGGCCGCCGCAGAGTGCACCCAGCGCGCGATAGGCAGGTACAGCCAACGCCAGAAGCGGTCAAAAACCACCACTCGATAGCGCGGCGTGCGATCAAATGGGGAAGGCAATTCGCGGTCCATTGCGAAGAATGGCTGGAATAAATGACGAATCGGCTGCCCGAAGCCTTCGGCGCTGTCTTGCATACGCGGCGTCAGTCGCTCAAAACCACAATCCCAAGGATCAGCGCGGCGCGTGCGGTGCCGAAAAACCAGCCTGCCAACCAGGATGGTCACGCCAATGGCGGTCAGCACGGCGAGCAAAAACAGCAAGGGCGCGTAGCTCACGTCACGGCTAGGCAGCGGCGCCAACTGCCACCACGCCTGGCTGACCGTGGTGGCGGACCCGACCCCCAGATCGGCAATCACGCCGGCCAAAATGGGCACGATTTGTGCCGGCAGCAGCCCCAAAATGACACAGCCGAGCGCCAGCCACAGCAGACCGGCGCGCTCCAGGCGGCTGGCGTCGTGAGCATCGTGCAGGGTGGCCTCACGCGGTTGGCCCAAAAATACGATGCCGAAAAACTTCACCATCACATAGCCCGCCAACGCGGCAGCCAACACTAAAAGTGCGGCGCCCAGCGGTAACAACATATTGACGAAGGGTTTCGGCACTTCATGAGCCATCAAAAAGGCTTGCAGTAACAGCCATTCGGATACAAAACCATTCAACGGTGGCAGCCCGGCGATCGCTAAAACCCCCACCAAGGTCAACCATGCGACCCACGGCATACGATGGATCAGGCCGCCCAAGTGGCCCAAATTGCGTTCACCGGTAGCGTGCAGTACGGCGCCGGTGCCCAAAAACAGCAGGCTCTTCATAAAGGCGTGGTTGATCGCGTGGTAAAGCACCGCGATTAAGGCCAGCGCCGCCAACTCCGTCATGCCGACGCCATGAAAAACCATCGCCAAGCCGATGCCGGTGAACAAAATGCCGATATTTTCAATCGACGAATACGCCAGCAGGCGTTTCATATCTGATTGGGTGGCCGCGAAAATGACGCCGTACAACGCGGTAAACAGGCCCAAACCCAAAGGAATGAGTCCCCACCACCAGATCGGATCACCGATCAGATCAAAACTGACCCGTAACATGCCGTAAATGGCGGTTTTCAACATCACGCCGCTCATCAGCGCTGAAACCGGCGACGGCGCTGCCGGATGCGCTTCTGGCAGCCACACGTGCAAAGGCACCAGACCCGCCTTGGCGCCAAATCCAAACAAGGCCAGCAAAAACGCCGCAAAAGCCCAATCTGGCGCTAAGTGCGCGGTGCGCATCGCGGCAAAGCTAAATTGCCAGCTACCACCCTGTAAAATGCCAAAAGCCAGCAAAATCGCCAATGCGCCGACATGGGCGATTAACAAATATAGAAAACCGGCGCGTCTAATTTCCGCAATGCGATGCTGCGTGGTGACCAAAAAGTACGAAGCCAGCGCCATGCTTTCCCAGGCCACCATGAACGCATAAGCGTCATCGGCCAGCAGCACAAAACCCATCGCCGCCAAAAACAAGTGGAACTGCAGGCACAGCACGCCCGGTAAGGTGCCTTCGCCGCTGCGGAAATAACCCGCCGCAAACAAAGAAATACCCACCGACGCGGCGCCGAGCAGAAACAAAAAAACCGAGGTCAAGGCATCACGCCGCAAATGCATCGGCAGATCGGGCAAACCAATCGGCAGAAGCAGAGATTCGGCCGGCGACGTGATACTGGCGGCCGCCACCAGCGCGAGCAACAAACCAACCACGGCGCCCAAAACAAACAAAGCGCGGCCAGCAAACTCCAAACTGCGCGGCCGGATTAAACCGGCCATGCCAATCACCATCCAGGCGGCCAGCAATGCCACGCAGATATGCAGGGGCGAATCAAGCATTGCTCTCCCCTTGAACCCCTGCTGTAAGTTTTTTATTGGTCATTGCGCGGGCTCTTTTTCAGCCCGAAAATGCACGCAGATGAAACCACAAGACTCGTCATCGCGAGAATCCAGCGCCTGCGCCTTTGGCGTCCCGAAAGTCGCTGGATTGCCACGCCACGCGCGGCAAGTTCGACGGCCTTTTGCGGCTGCTCGCGGCGCGTGCCGCGCAATGACGAGCGAGACGTTTTTCGGCACTTGTGCGCTAAAAAACCCACTCCACGGCTAAGCGATCGCGCGTCGCGCGCAAGCCCTTTGCCGATCACTTTTGCTTGCATGGGTTTGATGTCCAGCACATCAGTAAAGATGTATTGAACATCTATGCTAGCATGCGCGTCGCGCTCAGTCTGCTGTCGCAGATTTGACACTGACAAAAAAGCGTGCGACTTTCGGGTAACGCCCTCGTCGTCGCAGAGCCGCCAGGGCTCGCTTCGAGGCGGTGTTACCCCCGTTGGACCATAAAGGAAGCCTGGATTTGACCGGCAATTGCAGTTGTGTGCTAGCAATAGCCCAGCGATCCAAACCGCAAAGCTGTAAAGTCCAAGTGCGAGCTTAGGGACAACCATGCTCACGTCATCGCAGTTGCGCGCCGCGCGCGCCCTGTTAGGAATTGATCAACGTACACTGGCGGATTTGGCTGGTGTATCTCTGCCGACGATTCAACGCATGGAAGCCTCCGAAGGCAATGTGCGAGGGGTCGTTGATTCGCTAACCAAGGTTGTTTGCGCGCTTGAAGCTGCGGGTATCGAGCTGATCGCAGAAAACGCCACAAGTCAGCCCAGTGGTCGCGGCGTACGCCTGCGTTCACTCAAGCAAGCGTGAGGAGTGCGTCATGAGCACCATGAAAGAAAGTATGTTGGAAGTGCGGTTGGACCGGCAGGAACCGATTGGCCGGCCCATTCAAGTGCGGGCGTCGACCAATGTCGATCTGATCGCATTCTTTGGCGATAACTGCGATATCGACGAAGGCGCGCATGCCCAGGTTTTGTGTTGGCCAACCACGGCAACCGCTTGGCACGCGCTTACCCAAGCGTGGCGCAGTTTGCGCACGCCGGGCGTCAAGTCACCACCGGCGGTCAACGCCTCATGGGCCTATCGTTATGGGCCGCAGCTCTGTTCGGTGTATGTCGATGTGGCCGCGCTAGAGACCAGTATCGCCGCATTGATTCAGCGCGCTGCGATGGGCATCAGTGTGGCGGTCAGCGATGACGATCGGCGCACTTCACGGCGCGAGATGTTTCAGGATTGCCTCGTTGGCTATCAGGAATTCTTGCGTACACCGGGTCGCTCGATGTGGACAGTTGCTGTAGTCGGCGCGCCGCGTGGCAATGATCCAGTCATCGAGAATTTCAGTCTGGCCAGCCAAGGCGTGTCTTTCCCGAAGCCACCCGCGCTGCAAGTTTGGGATGGCGCCACCGATCCGATTCCGCTGGAGATCGCCCGTATCGCCGCTGGTGCCGTCGCCCGCTACATGGAAGCTCCCGGCGGTGTCAATCCGATTTTCGATGCGGTGCGCACCAAACTGGCCACCGTGCCAGCGCAATTGGTGTCCAGGCCGCGTTCGCGCAGGCGCTAATCGGTGCGCCGGCTCAAGCGGGCTGGCAGCGGTACGGAACGGCTGGGATAACTACGCCTTAAGTCGCGCCAAAATCTCGGCGCGCGCGTCGCGCAGGATCGAATCGCGGTCCAGGCTGCCCAAGATTTCTTCCACCACGCGCTTCGGGCCGCGTTCGCCCCAGCTCTTGCCATTGGCCAGATAACTCTGTGCCGCGCGGCCGGTGAGATAGGTGGAGAAATAGGCCAGCGCGCCTTGCGCGCCCGCCGTCAATGCGGTGGAAAGGCCGGCGCTGATGCCTTTCAGCGCGCTGGCTAGCACATTAACGCCCCAAATCGCGCTCATCAGCACGGCGATCTGCCCGGCAATTTTCAGCACCAGTTCGCCGGCCTCGGCCTTGGTGAAGGGCAGGCCGTATACCTGCCCCAAATGACTGACCAACGCAATATCTAATCCAACGGCAGCGGCCAAATCGGCTAGCGGCAGTGGGTTTAATCCCACCGCTACGCCCTTGCCCAGCGCGTAATTGCGGATCAGCTTGTCGGCGACATCAGCGCGCACCTCGGTCAAGCGCCGCCCGACTTCATCGCTAAGGCGCCCGGCAAATAGACCGGCGTTGAGTGCCGCCAGCGTTTTCCCTTCGCTGGCCAAGACCTCAAACATGATGGTGCGCAAAGCGGCGATATCCGGGCTCGGCGTTTCCATGGTTTCGGTTTCGCTGCCATTGGCGGCGACGCGAATCAATAGCCGTTGCGCCGGCAGCGCGCTGGCGCTGATCACATGCGTTGCGCGGACCAATCCCTGCGTGTGCGTCCGCAAACGCTCCAGCAATGCGCTGCGTTCGGCTTGGCTGTAGCGATCGGCCTTGTTGAGCACCAACAACAAGGGTCGACGCGTTTGCACCAGCTCGCGTAGTGCGATCGCCTCGCTGGCGGTCAAATCGCCATCGACGACAAAGATCACCAAATCCGCGCGACTCGCCACATGGCGCGCCAGCCGTTCACGTTCCGCGCCATCGATCTCATTGATGCCCGGCGTATCGATCAGGTGCACGCCGGATTCACCAATGCGCTGCCAGCCGGCGCTCTCGCGCGTCGAGGTGGTGCCATGCAACACGCCGACGCTAAAACGCGTTTCGCCAATCAAGGCATTCAGCAGCGCCGATTTGCCGACGCTCACCCGGCCAAACACCGCCACATGCAGCTCGCCCTGTTCCAGTTTGTCGATCAGTCGCTCAATCTCGTCAAACTCTGGCTGCAAGGCGCTACGCACCTCAGCAGGCAAATTTGCATCGTCAATCAGCGCGCGCAGGCTATCGACTGTTTGGGCTAGATGACGTTGCTGGGGGGTCGAGCCCATGTCGCTTGCGGACGTCATAAATAACTAACGCGTTCCGGCACAAGTCGTTTGGCATGACGCACAGTCAGAATGTCGATCACATGCTGAATTTGCCGCAGCCTTTGCAGCGATTTTGCGGTCCAGAATACTTTCATCCACACAATCCGAATAAGGCTGGAGTGGCCATCAAGTTCGCTCGCATTCGTCTGATTCTCGCCACATTGTACGACTCATTGCGGATGCCGGTGCTGGCGCCAACGCAAGGGATTTGTCTTCGTCACTGCTTGCCCGCCTTGCGCAGCGGCTTGGCGCGTTGACCTTCTACTTCGATGCGGATTTCCACCGCATCTGCCAGCGTGCCCTGAAGTGCATCCATACCAAACGCAGAACGACTAATCGTGGTGGTGGCTGAAAAACCGGCGGTGGCTTTGAGTGTGTACGGGTGAGTGCCAATCCGGTTAATGCGCACGTCCAAGGTCACCGGCTGGGTGACACCTAAGAGCGTCAATTCGCCATGCAGTTTGGCGAGCGTTGCATCGACAAGCTCGAATTTCGTGCCGAAAAATCGCGCCTGCGGGTGGTTTTTCGCATCGAACCATTTGCCGCTTAACATCGTGCGATTCCAGTTGGCATCGCCCAAATCCAGCGAGCTGATGTCGATATTGAGATCAACTCGATTGGCGCTGGCATTGTCCGGGTCGTAAACAAACTGGCCCTGCCAGCGGGCGAAACGCCCGATAGACCTGGAAAAACCCATGTGATCGGCGAAAAACAGCAATTGCGAATGCACCGGGTCAAAACGGTATTCGACCGGCGCCGCGGCTGCGCAGGTCGCGAATGCCAGCGCCGCGGCGCCGATAAACCATTGCCCGAAGTGGGCGCGAAAGTTCATTTGGAACATCTCCCGTAAATACACACCGTCAATTATTGATTCGTCATTGCGAGGTCTTCGACGCGACAGCGGCGACGGCCGTGGCAACCCAGTGACGTTGGTGGTGGCTTAAGCGAACTTCCCTGGATTGCCGCGGTCGCCAAGGCTCCCTCGCAATGAGGAGTCTTGTGAGGTTCATCCGGATGCATTTTCGTGCCGAAAAGAGCGCTATTAGCAACCATGTCCATCGACGTTGGCCATTGGGTGCTCTGCTCGTCATCGACGCTCATCCTCCGTCTTGCCGCGCGCCTCTAGTGCCAGTTTCAGCATCTGCGGCGCGAGGTCTAACAAGCGACCGCGATCGGCCAGGCTGGCGTCGAATCGTTGCAGCGCGGCTTTGCGATCAAAGCCGTCGCCGCGTGCCAGGGTTTCAGCCACAGCGCGCCCTAAACTGTCGAAAATCATCGCGTAGGCGACCGCGTGCACTAAGCCGCCGCTCACCGTGCCCAAGCCTGGAAAGGCTTTTAGCGCATTGCCGACGATGGCCAGAATCAGTGCGGTGCTGCCGCGCAAACGTCCACCGGCTAATTCGACGAAGCCATCCAGATCAATGGAGCGCATCGGGACTTGATAGAGCTGAGTCAGCTCTGCCAACAATCGCGAGGCAAGTACGCCTTGAATGACCAGATCGGTGCCCGGCGCCACGGCGGCAAGCGCGCCAATCGCGGCTTTGCGTGCGTACTCGCGCACCAGAGCGGCGGCTTGTCGTGCGCGTTCGGAGGCCTCCAGCGCGTCGATTTTCAGATCCAGTGCGCTGAGTACCGCGCGTTCCCGATCGGCTTCATAGGCGGCCGGTCCGCGCTTGGCGATGCTGGTCAGCGCGTCGATCAAGGGTTTAAGCTGCGCTTTGCGCTCGCGCTGCTCGGCGTGCTCATGGCCATCGGCGCCAACGCGAAATACCGTTTCCACTCCGCCAGCGCTGACCAGTAGCGCCGCTTGCCCGGTGCGCTCGCGCAATTTCGCGCTGATCGCCTGCAATTGATCTTGCTTGTAGCGATCAGTTTTGTTCAGAATTATCAGCAATGGTTTGCCAAATTCGCGCAGCCAGGTGATTTCTTCAAACTGGCTGCGGGTCAAATCGCTATCGCAAACATAGCCAACCACGTGCGCGCGCAGGGCTTCTTCACGGGCGGCAACTGCGCGGCTTTCGCCCTGCCATTCGCCCGTGCCGGGCACGTCGGCCAAAATGACTTGCAAACCGTCGCCAAGCTGGCCCGGATAGTGCTGCACGCTACGGGTGGTGCCGGCGCGCACGTCGATTTGCACCGGCGCGCCGGGCACCAAGGCGCGGATCAGCGAACTCTTGCCGGTGCTGACATCGCCAAATAGCGCCAAATAGACCTGCTCTAGCGCCGCGCGACGATCAAGTTCGAGCAGTTCAGCGCGCAGAGGCTGGGCCGCTGGCATTGCCGTCATCCGCGTTTCCACCGTGCTGCGATCAACAATGGCACTGCGCAGCACCGCGGGCGGTCGTTTTGGATGCAGCAGGCGCCACAACAACCAGCCGGTCGCGCCAATCACCAAGCTGACCGCAGTACTGGTGAGCACGCCTAGCCACGTTGGCAGCCGTTCCAATCGTTCAATGATCGACAGCGCCGCGTCTGTCGCGTAAATAGCCGAGAGGATTAATCCCAATGCGCTGGCGACGACAATCGCGGCGAGCAACAAGCGGATGCGGGTAGTCGGGAGGGCTTGCGGCATGGTGGGTGCGGATTTTGCAATGGGGCTGCGTATAGCGCTGATGTTGTGCGCCAGTGCCTACGCTTGGCAAGCCCGGGCGAATCCTAAGCCACAGGCGCTGCCGGTGTTTCGGGTGTTTGGCACCGAGCAAGGACTGCCGTCGCGACAGGTCAATGCGCTTGCGCAGGATCAGGATGGCCGTCTGTGGATTGGCACTGCGAACGGGCTGGTGCGTTTTGATGGACACCAGTTCCTCAGTTATCCGGCGCGCCTGGAACAGAGCAACGCGCTGGCGTCGACCTCCGTTGAAGCCCTGACGATCAGCACGGATGGGCAGGTCTGGGTGGCCACCCAAGGTGGACATCTGGCGCGCTGGCGCGCGGCGACCAACGATTTCCAGCGTGTGGACTTGCACGCGGTATTACAAACCGAGCAGTTGGAGTTGTGGTCGTTGGCGGCCGTTGATGAACGCATTTGGGTGGGTAGCTATGGCGCAGGCTTGCTGGAACTCAGTTCAACCGGCAGCTTGATTGAGCAGCACCGATTGCCAGCGCGTTTTGGTTCCGCCGATTTGATCGATGTGCTGCCGGCCGCTGGCGGTGGTTTGTGGCTGACGACGCTTGATCAGCGCTTGTTGTTATTCGATGGGCGCGGTGGCTTCAGCGCGCTTGTCGATGGTCAGGCGACGCCTCCGCAAGTGTATGGAATGACGGGTAAAGGCGATAAGCTGTGGTTTAGCACGCGCGACGGGCGCTCCTGCCAAGTCAACAAAACGCTGATTGCCCAGTGCGTGCCGATGGCGCTTTTGGCGCTGCCGGCGCGTGCGCGCATGCTGCAATCCGGGCCGCGCGGCGATTGGGTCGGTGGCTTGGGAGAATTGCTGCGTAGTGTAGGTAATCAAGCGCAGCGCATTGGTTTTACGCCGGGTCGCATTGGCGGCGTGCCACAGCAGGCCTTGTTGAGTGCACTGACCGACACGGATCAAGGATTGTGGTTTGGCAGCGGTGGGGGTGGTCTGTTGTACCTGCCACCGGACGCCGATCGCTTTCAGAGTTGGCAGCCCACGCTGGTCGGCGCAGAAGGCCTGCGGGATGGACGCGTGCGCGGCGTCGCCCGCGATTCCAAGGGGCGCGTTTGGATCGGCACGATGAACGGCGGATTGCATCGCTTAACGCCCAGCAGTGGACTGATCGAAGCGCTGGAACTGCCCGGCACCCAGCAGCGCCGGGTGTGGGCGGTGTTGGCCTACGCAGACAATGAGCTGTGGATCGGCCATCAAGATGGCGTGCTGAGAGTGGCGGTGGACGCTAGCGGCCGCTTGAAGTCGCTTGCGCAATGGCCGGCCAGTGCTTTGGTGGGTGGCATCGTCGACTTGTTGCAGGTCGACGGCGCTGGTCAAGTTTGGGCGGCGTCGATGGGTGATGGTTTGAATCGCATCGATCCGCTTACCGGCAAGGTCGCGAAGTACCCGTTTGGCGCCAATGGACTGGTCGGCACTGAAGTACAGCAAATTGCGGTGGGATTGGATCAACGCGTCTGGGTGGCGACCGATCGGGCCTTGTTGGCTTTTGATTCCGGGTGCGAATGCTGGCAGGCATTGATCGGCAGCGCGCGGATTGATGCTTTTACGGTGGACGACGCGCAGCGCATTTACGCTTTCGTGGATGGCCAACTGGCGCGCTACGATTGGCGCGAAGGCCTGTTTCGTGATGCCAGTTTCGCGCCGCGCGCTTTTGCCGAGTTCCAAACCGTGGGCGCGATGGCGCACGTCGGCGATGGCCTGTGGCTGGTGGGTCCGCAAGGTTTGTATCGTTATCAACCCGCCAGTCGCCAGTTGGATGCCTACGACTCGCGTGATGGTTTACCCACGCAGGAGTTTAGCGATCGCCCACTGCACCTCGACGCCGACGGTCGCTTGTGGATCGGTAGCGAGGACGGATTGCTGAGTTTGGATCCGCGTGAAGCGATCATTCAGCCACCGACCACGCGTCTACGTTTTGACCAGTTGATCATCGATGACGGTCGTCTGCTTGATCCGACAAAATCAGGCGAAATGGGTGCCGATGAGCGCGAATTGAGCGTAGCGGTGCGCTTGGCGACTTTGGCTAGGCCGCATGCGCAGCGTTTTAGTTTCAAGCTGCAAGGCTGGGATCAGGATTGGAGCTTGCCGTCCGCGCGACCGGAAAGACGGCTAGGGACCTTGCCACCCGGCCAGTACACCTTAGAGGTGCGCGCCTGGGACGGTTACGGCCAAACGGCAGTCAATCAACTGAGTTGGTCGTTGCGCGTATTACCGCCGTGGTGGCGCAGCAGTTGGGCCCATTGGGCGTATTTGCTGATCGCGCTGATGTTGCTGGCCGCGGCGCACGCGTGGCGCCTGCGCCGCATACGCGCGGCGCAAGTGCTGGAACAAGCGCGTTTGCAAGCGCAGTGGGCCGAGCGTTTGGCGAGCGAAAAGACCGCGTTAGTTGCCGAGCTAAGCCATGAGATTCGCAATCCGCTGAATGGTGTGTTGGGCATGGGTCGTTTGCTTGCCGACCAGCCCCTGCCGCTGGCCGCGCAGCGTTATCTGGCTTTGCTGACCGATGCCGGCAAACAATTGGCGCGATTGCTGGACGACATGCTCGATTGGAGCCGTTTGGAAGCGCGCGCTGCACCGCTGCCCAAAGAAATCGTGGCGCTGCGCTCAACGCTGGCGCCGACCATTGAGCGCTATACCCAGTTGGCGATGGAACGCAATCTGCAATTTGAGACGCGCCTTGATGCGCACGCGGTGCTCGCCGACGCGCCGCGCTTGCTGCAGATCGTCGAAAATCTGCTGAGCAATGCGTTCAAGTTCACCGCGAGCGGCAAAGTCAGCATCAGCGCGGCGGAGCAGGGTGAGCGCGTGGAGTTATGGGTGCGCGATTCTGGCCCCGGTTTGACAGCCGCCCAAATCGCCCGCTTATTCCAGCCGTTTGAGCGCGTCGGCAACGAACGCGCCGCACCCGGAACGGGGCTAGGGCTGGCGATTAGTCGCAGTTTGGCGGAGCGCATGGGTGGGGCGTTGCGCGTTGAATCGGAAATCGGTGTTGGCAGTTGTTTTATGTTGCTGCTCGATCGTGCCGAGCAAGCGTCTACGCAATCACCCCAGCTGGTCAGCGAACCCGAACTGCCGGCGCCGGTCGAGCTGAGCAAAGTACAGTTGTTGGTCGTTGAGGACGACCCGGTCGGCCGCGAAGTCTTGGAAGCAGAATTGACTGCCGCAGGCATACAAGTGCACGCGGTGGCAGATGCACTGTCGGCACTGATTGCCGTGCAAGAACAAGATTTCGACGCCGCGCTGTTGGATTGGGACTTGGATGGCATGAGTGGTTTGGACTTGGCCCGCACCTTGCGCGCACAACGTCCAGAACTACCGCTGATCGCCGTCACCGGCCGCGCCACCCCAGCCGATCGTGCACTGGCCGTTGAGATCGGTTTTATCGCGCACTTGGCCAAACCGGTGAACCCCCGGCAATTGCTGGCGACGCTGCGTGGCGTTTTGAGGTCTTCTTAACCTACATCTGCTTTCGGCAAATCAAGGCGGCCAAAGGCCGCTCCGCTCTCCGCTATCCGCTCATCCGCTCCATGGACCGATATCGTAAGTCATTGATTCGTCGTTGCGAGGTCTTCGGCGCGACAGCGGCGACGGCCGTGGCAATCCTGGGACGTTGGTGGTGGCTTAAGCGAACGTCCCTGGATTGCCGCGGTCGCTTGCGGCTCCCTCGCAAAGACCAGTCCTACTCGACGGCCGCCGGCACCGCTAGGCTGCGTTCGATATCCCCGCTGGCGCCGGTGAGCATATGCGGTGGCAAGTGACCGACGTCGCCGGCGCTGATCAACTTGAAGCTGCCGTCCGCCTCAATGCGAATTTGGCTAATGCTGCTATGTCCAACCGACATTTCCAGCCAGGCTTCGTTGTCTACGCCTAGTGCTTTGGTGATCAGGTAACGGATCACATTGCCGTGGCAGACCATCAGCTCATGTCGCCCCTGACCGCTGGCTGGCTTGAAGTGCGCGCTGAATAAGGTGTCGAGTTGCGCGGCGCAGGCGCTCAAATCCTCCGGCTTAACGCTCGCGGTGATCTCTTTGCGGTGCGTCGGCGGCGTGCACTCTTCCAGTTCGGCCAGATCAGTCAGCGCTGCGCCACCCAAATCTTCGCTGATAACCCGCGCCGTTTCCTGCGCGCGAGTCAACGGACTGACCCAAACCGCATCGAATTGATAAGGCAAACCAGCCAGGCGCGCACCGACCAAGCGGGCCTGCGCGACGCCCAAGGCGCTCAAGCTCGGCCCCAGGCGCGCATCGGCGTTGGGATCGGCCGCATAGTGGCCGTGGCGCACCAAAAGGATGGTGCGCGCGCTTAAGGTCTGTGCGGCGCTCCAGTTGGGCGCGCTGGCAGAACTCACGATGATGAAGGCAAGCAGCAGTGCGCGCATGGTGTTGGGTGGTTTGTGTGGATAGCCGCATTCTGCCAGTGGATTGACCTGTTCAGATCATTGCTCAGGGCTCGTGAGGAAGTAACTTGGACTGTTGGCCGTCAGATTGGGATGCGCTGCGAGGCGCGATGAGCGCGGTGTGGCGCGCCACACAAGCGAGTCGCAACGACGCAGCGCGCCCAAGCCGGCGAGCAAAAAGTCCCAGTTATTTCCACGAGCCCTAAGTCGGTTGCGGCATCATCGAGCGTATGGACGATCATTCTCGCAATCGACTTCCGGTCTATCGCTGGCACGCCGGAGCCAGTCTTTCCTATCTGGTGTTGTGCGACCACGCAGCCAATCGAGTGCCGGCGGCGCTCAACAATCTAGGTTTGTTGCCCTTCGATCTTACCCGGCACATCGCCTGGGATATAGGTGCCGCAGATGTCGCGCGGCGTTTGGCGCGGCATCTTAGCTCGCCGTGGATTGAGCATGGCTTTTCCCGGCTGTTGATTGATGCTAATCGACGCCGGGACGATCCCACGCTGATTCCGCAAATCAGCGATGGCCTTGTCATACCCGGCAATCAAGCGCTCAGCGCGGTTGAAACGCAGCGCCGCTGGCGCACATATCACCAGCCCTATCATCGGCGTATTGATCGGCACTTGAATCAAATGCGAGCACGTTCAATGGTGCCGCTGGTGATTTCAGTGCACAGCTTTACCCAGCGCTTGGGAACCGCCAACGAAGCGCGCCCATGGCCCATTGGCGTGTTATGGCGCGACGATCCCAGTTTCGCGCATGGTTTGATCCGCGAACTCGGCAGCGACCGTACCCTGGTGGGCGATAACCAGCCCTACGATGGTCATTTGGCGATGGGCTACACCGTTGATCAGCACGCGATCCGCCGTGGTTTGCCGTATGCGATGTTCGAATTACGCCAAGATCAATTGACCACACCGGCCATGCGCGCGCGCTGGGCGGCCAAGCTCTACAGTGCACTGTTGAACACCGCCGCACACTTCCCGCCGCGGCGCGTGCACGGCGCGGATAGTTAACCTAGCCCGACCCTCCGAAGGCAGTGGTCGGGGATTCGAATTCCTCCGGGCGCGCCAGTGTGGTTCGAGACGGTGTCAATACGTGTTCGTTTTACGCAACTCATCCGTTTTTGCGACTTCAGTGCGGGCCGCCTTGCGCGGCCCTCTTGCGAATCGCCTTCAGGGTTCGAAGCCGTCGCGGTGGCGGCGCGGGCAGGGGAGGTGATTGCAGCAGCGGTCACGTCGGCGACAGCGGGGTTCCGCACCGGCCGCCGGGCCAGAATTAGCCGCGGCAGCGCTGGCGCCGTCCACACTGGCCGCGCCAGCGGCATCAGTGGCAGCCGAGAACCTGGCAGCAGCCATCCGCGCGCAACTGGCCTTCCCGCCCACATCCGGCCCATTGCAGAACCATCCACCGCCGCAGCACCCGGCGCGGGCGAAGTCGCGAAGCGACCGAACCCCTTCATCTCCGAGCGCGTCGTAATCGTGCGCACCCTCGAACACTTCGGCGAACTTAAGCCGCGCGCCACGCATGGCACCGATCCGCGGCCCTCCTGGCATTGAGGCGATGCAGCAATGGGAAGGCCCGCGCACCCGCAGATCGCAACATCCCGATCTGCCATTCCACGTCATGCCCGACTTAAGAAAACCAGAACCAGGAATTGGTCTGGTAAGCGAGTTCGACCCCACCCGTCGCGAGCTAAAGCGCCGCGGCGGCGCCCACCGACGTCCGCAACTTGACCAAAACGCCACGCGCGAGCCCGCCCGACCGACTGGTGCGGTGCGCTGCGCTGCCAGTAGCCGCCGCAAGAGCATTTTGCCCACAAAAGTGACGGTCACCGGCCGAGACGGCAAGCTATGCGCGCCCTTGACTGCGCCAATCCGCTGCGTACACTGGCTGAAAAGGGGCTCTGGATTTCCTATGCTTGAAGGTGTTCCGCATCGCTGGCCTGCAATAGCTCCTGCCGGGTAAGTGGGCGCGATTCCCATAACCCAGGAGATGCGAATGGACACCAGTGTGTGGCAGCAGATTGCAAACACCCTCGCCACCGAATTTTCCGACCTGCCTGATGTGGCGCAGACCACGCGAGTGGTGCTTCGCCTGACGATGGCGGCACTGCTCGGCGGCCTGCTCGGTTGGGAGAGAGAACACGCCGGCAAGGCGGCCGGGGTGCGTACCCACATGCTGGTGGCGATGGGCACGGCGCTGTTTGTGCTGATCTCGCAGCAGATCGGCATGAACAATGAAGAACTCAGCCGTGTGATCCAAGGGGTCGCGGCGGGGGTGGGTATTCTTTGCGCGGGCACCATTCTCAAGAACGAGCACGTCAACGTTGTCAACGGCCTGACAACGGCGGCCGGACTCTGGCTGACGGCTGCCGTGGGTGTTGCTGCGGGGCTTGGCCAGGAACTGACGGCCGTGTTGGCCACCTTTTTGGCTCTAGTGATCCTCGCCGTGGTGCCGTTTCTGGTGAGACTGGTCGAAAAACCTCAACCTCTGGCCGATGATCTGCAGCCCGGCAAGGTCAGGCCTTGACCCGTTGCCAGCATTGAACCTAGCAGCCTGTCGGGCTTTCAGCGTGGGATGCGTTGTGTGGCTTAAGCGGATGGATGCAAGGCGCGACGTGCAGCCAATGGCTCTTCCATTGGCAAGCGTCGCAGCGCAGACGCCATCCAGACGCGCAGTCCGAAGGACCCAAGGCGGTTTTGGGGCATTGCCGGGTCAGAAAGTACTTGTTTTGCTCAAAGATGTTCCAAATCGACACTCTCTACCCCGTCCAACTGAGGTTTCTAGGATTAAAGTGCTGAAAAGCCAAAGGAATCATCGCGTTATCTGTGATGGGAAGCGGTCAACTGAGGTTTCTAGTCACTAACCAGTTCAGTCTTGACAAATCATGCGAAGACTTTTGTGTGTTTGGTTCCGGCTCGCCCGGCTTAGGTTTAAAGAGTTTTGCCCTCATTCCACCATCGGATTCCAGACTTTCACAAAGCCAAAGTCTTTGAAGTGCTTCACATTGGCGGTAGCAAAGTGGGTCACCCCGTGGTGCCGCAAGGTCAACGCAATCCGAGTGTCTATGATTTGTCGAAACCCGGCTTTCGTGTCAGCAGCCCAAGCCCATATTTTTTGCGACACCAGCGGGTCGTAGTCGACACAGCGCCAGCTTGGGTTTCGCTTAAGGGCCTGGCAATACGCAGCCGACTCCCGAGCCGAATAGGGTGCGACAAAAACAGCCGGGTTGCGCAGCTGCATGTACAGCTCGACAAGCACAAGTTCGCACAAAACAAATTCATCTTGCGTATCACTGAGCGTGGCGAAGAAACGTCGTGCGGATTCATGATTGGGCGAATCTGGATCGGCGGCGTGAATCAGCAAATGGGTGTCTGCGCTTTGCATTCAGGTCTCGGCATAGCGGTGCGCAATCGCGTCGGCTTCCGCCGAAACCGTCGCTGGATTGATCAGGTGACCGCCACTTCCGCGCAGCACAGGCATGGTCCATGGCTTTGCTAGCGCGCTGAGCTCCGGACAAGTCTGCACATAGGTTTCCATGCCGCGACGGATCAGCTCTGCCACAGACCAATCGCGCGCTTTGGCAATGAGTTTTAGGCGCTCAAACAGCGGCTCGGGCAATTGGATCTGGGTTCTGGTCATGCCATCAATCTAATGTAGGCGACAAGAGAATGTCAAACGACTTTGGCCTGAGATTCAAGCGCTGATTCGGCCGCGTCTGGCGGCACGGCGTCGGCTTCGCACGCAGGTTTTAGCGACAAGCGCCGGCCCCGCAGCCGGCGCTTGTCCAATTAACGGCAGGGCGCGAACTCGCCAGCGGCCCTCACCCGAAGTCACCCGTAAAAATCACGTCGACCGCCAAAATGCGGATGCAGCGCGCGAACTCCGAGGTAAAACCACCCGGCGTGGTCGCGGTCGCAGACAGATAGTCGTTGGGCTCAACGCAGTCGGACTGGATGTTGAAGTCGAAGCTCGCTATGCAGTTGCCGGCCAAGCAGAGCCCGCTGTTAGTGATGGTCACGTCCTCAGCTGCAAGCAGGATCTCGCCTTCGGCGTGGCCGCTTGCGTCACGGCGGCTGTTGGCAAAGAACTGGATGTCGTAAGGTGCGAAGCGCACGACCGAGGTCAGTCTGCCGACCACCCGCAGCGGTCGGCTTGGCCCGGGCGGGAGCTGTGCTTCGGTCAGTACTGGAAAGTCCTGTTCGCCGTTCGCTGCGCAACCGAGCGTTGGAGAGCAAATCTGTAGGTCAAAAGAAATCGGCGTGACGCCGAGCGCGCCCAAATCAATGCCAAGATCAATCTGACTGCTCATGCCG
>CAZLSB010000041.1:0-21130 GCA_964561825.1 uncultured Xanthomonas sp. | reverse complement strand
CGCGAAGGCGGCCGAACTGTCGGTGCCGGCGTCGTAGCCAAAGTTCTGAAGTAAGGTGATTTGCGCTGCCTGCGGCCAGGAGGCCAAGGGCAGCGAGTTCCTTTAACCGATCACGAATAAATCGTTTAGGGGCTTGGTTTTTGAATTTCCGCAGAGTATAGTGCGCGGCCCTCTCACCTGCTTTGGCAAGTGAGAACAAACATCGGCGGTGGGGCGTAGGCTCATGGATGTGGCGAACGCGCGAACTGCGCGGCGTGAACACCGCTAAGGAGAGAACAATGGCACAGCAACAGCGAATTCGTATTCGGCTGAAGGCGTTCGATCATCGTTTGATCGACCGATCCGCCAGCGAGATTGTCGAAACGGCCAAGCGCACGGGTGCGCAGGTCCGTGGTCCTATTCCTTTGCCCACCAAGATTGAGCGCTATACGGTGCTCACTTCGCCCCACGTCGACAAGGACGCGCGGGACCAGTATGAGACTCGCACGCATAAGCGTGTGATGGATATCGTCGACCCCAACGACAAGACCGTGGACGCGCTGATGAAGCTCGACCTGGCTGCCGGCGTCGACGTTCAGATCAAGCTCTACTGAGGCGCCGAGGACAGCAGACATGGCAATCGGATTAGTGGGCCGCAAATGCGGAATGTCACGGGTTTTTCTTGAGAGCGGCGAGTCCGTTCCGGTGTCCGTGATTGAAGTTGAAGCAAACCGTGTGACGCAGGTAAAAACCAAGGACAGCGACGGTTACGACGCGATCCAGGTTACAACCGGCACCAAACGCCCGGTTTTGGTGAACAAACCGCAAACCGGTCATTTCGCGAAAGCGAAAGCAGGAGCGGGGCGCGGACTTTGGGAATTTCGTCTGAACGACGATGACATCGGCAAGTTCGATGTGGGCGCGGAGCTGAAGGCTGACGTGTTCACCGTGGGCCAGATTGTTGACGTGGCGGGCGTGACTCGCGGCAAAGGATTTGCTGGCACGATCAAGCGTTGGAACTTCACGATGGGCGATGCGACTCACGGTAACTCGTTGAGTCATCGGTCGCCGGGTTCAATTGGTCAGCGCCAAACCCCGGGTCGGGTGTTTAAGGGTAAAAAGATGGCCGGCCACATGGGTAATGCCAATGAGACCGTACAGAACTTACGAGTGATTCGCGTAGACGCAGAGCGCAACTTGTTGCTCGTGCGCGGCGCCATTCCTGGTGCGCCGGGCGGCGACGTCGTGGTTCGTCCGGCATCGAAGGGGCGCTAAGATGACAATGCAACTTGAAGTGGTAGGTGGTGTGGCCATTGATGTTTCGGAAACGGTGTTTAATCGACCGTATTCTGAGGCGCTGGTCCATCAGATCGTTACTGCTTACCGTAATGCGGGACGGGCAGGAACGAAGAAGCAAAAGTCGCGCTCTGATATGTCGGGCACGACTAAGAAATTCAAGAAGCAAAAGGGCGGTGGCGCCCGTCACGGTGACTACCGTGCGCCGATATTTGTGGGTGGTGGCGTAACTTTTGCCGCTCGCCCGCGGAGCTTTGCGCAGAAAGTCAACCGAAAAATGTACCGTGGAGCAATGCAAGCAATCCTCTCGGAGTTGATCCGCCAAGATCGAGTCAAGGTCATTGCTAGCCTGGATGTGGACCAGCCGAAGACAAAGACCTTTGTCGCAAAGATGGCCGAACTGGGCGTTGTTCGTGCCACTTTCGTCGCCAGCGAAGTCAGTGAATCGGCCTATCTTGCAGCGCGCAATATTCCGCACGTCCACGTCGTCGATGTGCATGGCCTGAACCCAGCGAACCTAGTGCGCACCGATCATCTGGTGTTGACGGTGGACGCGGTCAAAAAGATTGAGGAGTGGTTGTCGTGAGCAACGAGCGTCTATTGTCAGTGCTGGTTGCACCGCGGGTTTCCGAAAAAACTGCGCGCGTCCAAGCCGATCACAACCAGTATGTATTCGAAATTGCGACATTCGCTACCAAGCAAGACGTAAAGTCGGCGGTCGAAGCACTGTTCAAGGTCAAGGTTGACGGCGTGCAGGTTATGAACGTCAAAGGCAAGACCAAGGGCTTTCGCGGTCGCGCTGGCAAGCGCGCCGATTGGCGTAAGGCTTACGTCACACTGGCCGACGGTCAGTCCATCGAACTCGGCACGCAGGCCTAGAGGAAGTCAATCATGCCTCTGATCAAAGTAAAGCCAACGTCCCCGGGGCGTCGCGGCGTTGTCAAGGTGGTTTCGCCAGAGTTGCACAAAGGCGGGCCCTACAAGCCATTGACTGAACCGCAAGATAAGACGGGTGGCCGTAATCATCACGGTAGGATCACAACGCGCCATCGTGGCGGTGGTTCGCGCCAACACTACCGTTTGATCGACTTTAAGCGCGACAAGGACGGTATTGCTGCCCAGATTGAGCGCTTGGAGTACGACCCGAATCGGACTGCACACATCGCGCTGCTGCTGTTCATTGATGGAGAGCGCCGGTACATCATTGCGCCAAAGGGCGCAAAAGTGGGCGACACCTTACTCAGTGGTCGGGACGCTCCGATCAAGACGGGTAACTGTCTACCACTGCGCAATATGCCCATCGGCAGTACTGTGCATTGCATTGAGATGAAACCTGGCAAAGGCGCTCAGCTTGCGCGTTCTGCCGGCGCTTCAGCCCAATTAGTTGCTCGCGAACAGGGCTATGCGACCTTGCGTTTGCGCTCCGGCGAAATGCGTAAAGTGCCCGCCGATTGCCGCGCATGTGTCGGTGAAGTATCCAACTCCGAGCATAATCTTGAGCAGTTGGGCAAGGCTGGCGCTTCGCGTTGGCGCGGTGTACGACCCACGGTTCGCGGTGCCGCAATGAACCCTGTAGATCATCCACATGGTGGTGGTGAGGGTCGTTCCGGACAAGGTAACCCGCATCCGGTGTCTCCGTGGGGTACTCCGAGCAAGGGTTACAAGACGCGCAAGAACAAGCGCACCAGTGTCTTCATCGTACGTCGTCGCAACGGCTGATCGAGGTCAAAAGAGTCATGTCGCGTTCATTAAAGAAGGGCCCCTTCGCCGATCTACACCTTCTGAAGAAGGTCGAAGTGGCGTCCGCGGGTAATAGTAAGAAGCCGATTAAGACTTGGTCGCGTCGCTCAATGATTTTGCCGGAAATGGTGGGGTTGACGATCGCGGTGCACAACGGCCGTCACCACATTCCGGTCGTTATTAATGAGAATATGGTCGGGCACAAACTCGGAGAGTTCGCTCCGACGCGCACCTTCAAGGGCCACTCTGGCGACAAAAAGGCGGGGAGGTAATCATGCAAGCACAGGCAGTTTTGCGTACGGCGAGAATATCGCCGCAGAAAGCTCGTTTGGTTGCAGACCAAGTGCGAGGCATGCCGGTGGGCCGTGCTGAGCAGCTCTTGACCTTTAGCCCCAAAAAAGCCGCGGGCATGATACGAAAGGTTTTACTGTCGGCAGTGTCAAATGCCGAAAACAACGTTGGTGCGGATGTTGATGAATTGAAGGTCACCGCGATCTTTGTGGACGAGGGCCCACAGCTTAAGCGTTTGCACGCTCGAGCCAAAGGTCGCGCAAACCGCATCATCAAGCGTACGAGCCACATCACTGTGACTGTCGGCGATGGCCGAGCGGACTAAAGGATTTTCAGATGGGTCATAAAGTCAATCCCATTGGTATCCGTCTCGGAATTTCCCGCGACTGGAACTCCAAGTGGTATGCCGGTCGAAAGGAATTCGCTGGATATCTTGAGGCGGACCTAAAAGTTCGCGTTTACTTGAAGAGTCGTCTAAGCCAAGCCGGAATCAGCAAAATCCAAATTGAACGGCCTGCAAAGACTGCTCGGTTAACGATCTTTACCGCTCGCCCAGGTGTCGTAATCGGCAAAAAAGGCGAGGACATCGAGAAGCTCCGCAAAGAAGTATCGGATATCATGGGCGTGCCAACGCACGTCAATGTTGCCGAAATTCGCAAGCCAGAGTTAGATGCGCAGTTAGTCGCTGAGTCAATTACCCAGCAGCTAGAGCGCCGCATTATGTTCCGTCGGGCAATGAAGCGGGCTGTGCAAAATGCGCTCCGTCTAGGCGCGTTGGGAGTCAAGGTTAGCGTCGCAGGTCGACTGAATGGCGCCGAAATCGCACGCTCGGAGTGGTATCGAGAAGGCCGCGTGCCGCTTCACACGCTGCGGGCTGACATCGACTATGGCTTTGCCGAGGCGAAGACAACGTATGGAATTATCGGCGTGAAGGTGTGGATCTATCGCGGCGATGTTTTCGATCTTTATGCGCCTCAGGTCGATGCTAAGGCCGAGCGCTCGCAGGCGAAGTAAGGAGTCCTAGCCATGCTGCAACCTGCACGTACCAAATATCGCAAGATGCACAAAGGCCGTAACAACGGTCTAGCGTTTGTTGCCAACAAAGTTAGCTTCGGCGAATACGGTCTTAAAGCCGTTGAGCATGGACAGCTAACCGCGCGCCAGATTGAGGCAGCGCGGCGGACTATTTCCCGCTACGTCAAGCGCGGCGGAAAGTTGTGGATTCGAGTGTTTCCGGATAAGCCGATTTCGAAGAAGCCCATTGAAGTTCGAATGGGTAATGGTAAGGGCAGCGTGGAGTTTTACGTTGCGCAGATCCAGCCGGGCCGGATGATTTATGAAATGGAGGGTGTCTCCGAGGCGCAAGCGAGAGAAGCACTCTCGTTAGCCGCCGCAAAACTCTCCGTCAAAACCATTTTTGTTATCCGCTCGGTGCTGTGATGAATGCCAGTGAACTCCGTAGTAAATCGATCGCCGAGCTTAATGAACAGTTGCTTGGTCTGCGCCAGGAGCAGTTTAATCTGCGAATGCAGCGTGGTCAGGGCCAACAAACCCAGCCCCACCAAATCAAGCGTGTGCGCCGTGATGTTGCACGCGTGAAGACTGTCATCGCCGAGATCGAGCGCAAAGGTTAAGCCATGAGCGAGCAACAGACAGAAAGCACGAAGAAAGCCCGACCCTTAGTCGGCGTCGTCGTCAGTAACAAGATGCAGAAGACCGTTACCGTGCTGGTCGAACGTCAAGTTCGTCACGGCGTGTACGGCAAATATATTCGCCGTTCAACCAAGTTTCACGCACACGACGAACTCGGCGCGCTGGAAGGGGATACGGTAACCATCACGTCGTGCCGGCCGATTTCGAAGACCAAGAGCTACGCGGTCACCGAAATTGTTCGTCGCGCAGGCGAGTAACTAGGAGCGCGTCATGATTCAGATGCAGAGCACGCTCGCCGCGGCGGACAATAGCGGCGCGAAAGAACTGATGTGCATTAAGGTGCTCGGTGGTTCAAAGCGGCGATATGCCAGTATTGGTGACGTCATCAAGGTTTCCGTGCGCGCTGCGATACCGCGCGGCAAAGTAAAAAAGGGCGAGGTCTATGACGCCGTGGTAGTGCGCACCCGTAAAGGCGTGCGTCGTCCCGACGGTTCGCTGCTTCGCTTCGACGGAAACGCCGCTGTCCTATTGAACAATAAACTTGAGCCAATTGGCACGCGTATTTTTGGGCCGGTGACGCGAGAACTGCGTTCTGAGCGGTTCATGAAAATCGTCTCACTCGCTCCTGAAGTGCTTTGAGGAATTTGGCATGAAGCGCATCCGCAAGGGCGATCCCGTCGTAGTGATCGCTGGCAAAGACAAGGGTAGGAAAGGTTCCGTGACTCGCGTGACTGACGAGGGCCGCGTTTACGTCGAGAGCGTGAACATGATCAAGCGTCACACCAAGGCGAATCCTCAGGCTAATCAGCCAGGGGGTATCATTGAGCGTGAGGCTGCTATTGACGCCTCAAATGTGATGTTGTTGAACCCTAAGACCCAAAAGGGTGACAAGGTCGGTTTCAAGACCATGAAGAACGACGCCGGTGTGGAGCACAAGGTCCGTGTGTACCGCTCCACTGGCGAAGTCATCGATATTGTTTGAGAGGCTGACCGTGAGCACAAGATTAGATCATTACTACCGCGAGACAGTTGTTCCGGCTCTCACGGAAAAGTTTAAATATAGCAACCTGATGCAAGTTCCGCGGCTGACCAAAATAACCCTAAATATGGGTGTGGGTGAAGCGGTTGGAAATAAGAAGATTCTTGAGAACGCGGTTGAGGATATGGCCAAAATTTGTGGTCAGAAACCAATCACGACACTCGCGAAGAAATCGATCGCAACCTTTAAGATCCGCGACGGCTGGCCGATCGGCTGCAAAGTAACTTTGCGCCGCGCCCAGATGTTTGAATTCCTGGATCGGTTAGTGAATGTGGCATTGCCGCGAGTGCGCGATTTTCGCGGATTGAGTGGCAGGGCGTTCGACGGCCGCGGCAATTACAATTTCGGCATCAAAGAGCAAATTATCTTCCCTGAAATCGATTTCGACCAAGTCGATGCGATCCGTGGTATGGACATCTGCTTTACAACTACCGCCAAAACGGACTTAGAAGCGAAAGCGCTTTTTGAGGCCTTTGGTTTCCCGTTCCGCAACTAGTCGCGCACTCAGGAGAGTTCCATGGCGAAGACGTCGATGGTAAACCGCGAAGTAAAGCGCGAGAAGTTGGCTAAACGTTACGGTGCCAGGCGCATCGAGCTGAAAGCAGTTATTTCGAGCTTGAAGGCAAGTTACGAAGAGAAAATGGAAGCACAAGCTAAGCTCCAAAAGCTTCCGCGTGATTCCAGTCCAAGTCGTCAGCGTAATCGTTGCGCGCTTTCTGGTCGCCCCCGCGGTTTCTATCGCAGGTTTGGTTTGGCCCGCAATAAGCTCCGCGAGGCAACGATGCGCGGTGACGTCCCAGGTCTGCGCAAGGCCAGCTGGTAGTATTCTTACATTAGGTAATAGCCATGAGCATGACCGATCCAATTGCAGACATGTTGACGCGCATAAGAAATGCGCAGGCCATGGGCAAACCAAACGTGCAGATGCCTGCGTCGCGTATCAAGTTCGCGATTGCGCAGCTCCTGAAAGACGAAGGCTACGTTGACGATGTTGCGACCAGCGAACCGGGCCCCGGCAAACGAGTATTGAGCTTAAAGCTCAAGTATTTCCTCGGACGACCGGTTATCGAGAAACTGGAACGGGTGAGCCGTCCTGGTTTGCGCAAGTATCGAGGCAGTGACGCGCTGCCGAAGGTATTGGCGGGACTTGGCATTGCGATTGTTTCGACCTCCAAGGGTCTAATGACAGACGCAAAGGCCAGGGCCGCAGGTCTCGGTGGCGAAGTCCTTTGCCTAGTCGCGTAAGTACGGGAGTACATTATGTCGCGCGTAGCAAAAAAACCGATCTCCGTCCCCAAAGGCGTTGAGATCTCAGTTGAAGATAGTTCGGTCTCCGTCAAGGGAGCGAAAGGCACGCTGACGTTGGCCCGGCCTATTGGCGTTTCGGTGAAACTTGAGGATTCGATTATTTATGTCGAGCCTGCAGATTTATCGAAAGACGCATTAGCCGGCACCGTTCGCGCCCTGCTCGCAAATCTGATAACTGGCGTCGCGTCGGGCTATCAACGGAAATTGGAATTGGTTGGCGTCGGGTATCGCGCCGCAATGCAGGGAAAGGACCTCAACCTGACCTTGGGATTTTCGCACCCAATCCTGTTTAAGGTCCCGGTAGGCGTCACGGTGGAAACGCCGTCGCAAACCGAGATCCTGATCAAGGGCACGGATAAGCAAGCCGTCGGACAGGTAGCAGCAAAGATTCGCGCATTCCGCCCACCAGAACCCTACAAGGGCAAAGGCGTTCGGTATGGCGGTGAGAAGATTACGCTCAAGGAAGCGAAGAAGGCCTGATTTCGGTCTGGGCCCGGTTAGACGCAAGGACATAAATAGTCATGGCCAAGGTAGTCAAGAAAGAAGCTCGTCTACGCAGAGCGCAGGCGACACGGCATCGGATTCGGGAACTCGGCGTTCCACGGCTGACCGTACTCCGCACTGGGCAGCACATATACGCTCAGGTTTTTGCGGCTGGTGGTGCAGGCGTGTTGGCGGCTGCGTCTACGGTTCAGAAGGAAGTTCGCGAAGGTTTGACCGGCTCAAAGAATAAGGCTGCTGCTGCTGCGGTTGGTCGCGCTATTGCCCGACTAGCGCTAGCCGCCGGAGTTGACCGGGTTGCCTTCGATCGGTCTGGCTTCAAGTACCACGGACGTATCCAAGCATTGGCCGACGCAGCCCGCGAGGGCGGTCTTCAGTTCTGAGGACGGCAAGCGCCGTACTTTGACCTAAATGGGTGAGTAGCATGACGAATGATAATGAAAGCGCCGATGGCCTGCTGGAGAAGCTGGTCGCCGTCAATCGCGTGGCTAAGGTAGTTAAGGGTGGCCGCCAGTTTGGCTTTACCGCGCTAACCGTTGTGGGTGATGGCAATGGTCGCGTGGGAATCGGATACGGGAAGGCACGTGAAGTGCCGGCCGCGATTTCCAAAGCAATGGACCGTGCTCGCCGCAACATGGTGAAGGTCAGCTTGAACACCGGCACCTTGTGGTACCCAACGCAGGGTGTGCACGGTGCCGCCAAGGTGTACATGCAGCCTGCGTCAGAAGGTACCGGTGTGATCGCTGGCGGCGCTATGCGCGCCGTGTTTGAAGTGGTGGGTATCCAGAATGTGCTTGCTAAAGCCTTTGGCTCGCGCAATCCGATTAATTTAGTGCGCGCCACGGTTAAGGGTTTGGCCAAGATGGCGTCGCCTTCTGATTATGCGGCCAAGCGCGGCAAGCGTCTTGAGCAGTTGACGGGAAAGAACAATGAACAGTGAAACCCCAGTCAGTACTGTTCGGGTGCGCTTGGTGAAAAGTCCGAACAGCACCCCCGCTAGGCATCGTTTGTGTGTAAAAGCGCTGGGATTGAAGCGCATGCACCAAGTCGTAGAGCTGAAGGACAGCCCGAGTGTTCGCGGTCTAATCGAAAAGGTTAATTATCTGGTCCGTGTCGAAGGCTAGCCCTCTGGCATCGTGGAGATTGCATTGTGAGACTGAATACCATTAAGCCCGCCGAGGGCAGTAAGAAGGAGCGGCGCCGGGTTGGGCGTGGCATAGGCTCGACACTGGGTAAGACTTGCGGGCGTGGCCACAAGGGTCAGTTCGCGCGCGCCGGCAAAGGCAAGATTAAAGCCGGTTTCGAAGGTGGGCAGATGCCCCTTCAACGCCGACTACCAAAGGTTGGCTTCAGATCCAAGAAGTCCGCCAGTGCGGGTGAAGTCCTGCTTTATCGGCTAGCAAATTTCGCCGCTGATGTAGTTGACGTAGCTTCGCTGCGCGCAGCTGGCCTGATTGCCGCTGGCGTCACTCGTGTCAAGTTAGTTAAGCAAGGTGAGGTCTCTCGCGTGCTAACCGTGCGCGGAGTTGCATGTACTGTTGGTGCCAAGGCCGCGATTATCGCTGCCGGCGGAACGGTGGAGTAAGCCCCCTTGGCCAAGGCCTCCACTTCTGCAGGTCCGGCAACGGGTGGACTCGGTAAGCTCACCGAGCTCCGCTCGCGGCTGCTGTTTGTGCTCGGAGCCTTAATCGTTTTCCGCGCTGGAAGTTTCATCCCAGTACCGGGCGTGAATCCCGAGGCAATGTTGCAGCTGATGGAGTCGCAACGCGGCACCATTATCGACGTATTTAACATGTTCTCGGGTGGCGCCCTTGAGCGCTTCTCGATATTCGCGCTGGGCGTGATGCCATATATCTCGGCATCCATCGTGGTGCAGATTCTTGCGACAGCACTGCCGTCTTTGCAAGCGTTGAAGAAAGAGGGCGAGGCGGGCAGGCGCACCTTAACCAAGTACACCCGTTGGGGCACACTTGGATTGTCAATCTTTCAGGGTTTTGGCGTCGCGTACGCACTAATGCAACAGGGTGGAAGTGTCGTTATTTCCCCGGGACTTGGCTTCCTGCTGACGGCGGTGGTCAGTCTTACCGCTGGAACTATGTATTTGATGTGGTTGGGCGAGCAGGTAACCGAGCGCGGCATTGGTAACGGCATCTCAATATTGATCTTCGCCGGCATTGTTGCTGGGTTCCCCGGAGCGATTGCGACTACGCTTGAGCTGGCCAGCACTGGGCAACTGCAGTTCCTTTCGATTATTTTGGTCTTGGCGATTGTTGTCGTTGTTACTGCGTTTGTCGTTTTCATGGAACGCGCGCAGCGGCGTATTACAGTCAACTATGCGAGGCGCATGTCTGGTAGGCAGGCTTACCAGAACCAGTCCTCCCATCTGCCTCTCAAGCTCAACATGGCTGGCGTCATCCCGCCAATCTTCGCGTCGAGTTTGATTCTTTTTCCTGCAACCGCCGCGACTTGGTTCGGAACAGGAGAGGGAACCCGCTGGTTGCAGAGACTTGCCGCGATGCTTGGCCCGGAACAGCCTTTGCACATGCTGCTGTATGGTGGGTTGATTTTTTTCTTCGCCTTCTTTTATACAGCGTTGGTTTTCAACGCGCAGGAGACGGCAGAAAACTTAAAGAAGTCGGGGGCACTGATTCCTGGAATTCGCCCCGGTAAGGCGACGGCTGACTACATAGACGGGGTCTTGACCAGGCTAACCGCGGTGGGTGCTTGCTACTTGGTAGCGGTGTGCCTGTTGCCTGAAATCATGCGGATCTATTTTGCAGTGCCGTTTTACTTCGGTGGGACCTCGCTGCTCATTGTCGTAGTCGTTGTGATGGATTTTATGGCGCAAGTGCAAGCGCATTTGATGTCCCATCAGTACGACAGCCTGTTAAAAAAGGCAAATCTGAAAACTGTTGGGCGGGCGGGATTGCTGAAGTAAACCTGTTTGCCGGGTTCTTATCGTTAAGACGCTTGCGCAAAGTCGGGTAGGAGCTGCTACAATAGGCGGTTCAACCGGCTGCGCTACTTTGGAGTGGAGATTACTCATGGCACGTATCGCGGGAGTCAACATCCCGGTTAACAAGCACGCATGGATCGGGCTAACCAGCATCTACGGAGTTGGTCGTAGCAGTGCCCGCAAGGTGTGCAGCGCGGCGGGTGTGAACCCGGCTACGAAGGTCAAGAGCTTGACAGAGTCGGAAGTCGAACGGCTGCGTGCCGAGATCGGCAAGCTCACTGTCGAAGGTGACCTACGCCGAGAGGTTGCCATGAGCGTAAAGCGGTTGATCGACCTCGGTTGCTATCGAGGTCTGCGTCATCGCAAGGGTTTGCCAATTCGCGGGCAGCGCACTCGCACGAATGCACGAACCCGCAAGGGTCCGCGTAAGCAGATTAAGAAGTAAGCACTTTCATACGGAAATAGACAATGAGTAAGGCGGCTCCTGCGGCTGGTAAGCCCAAGAAAAAGATTAAGCGTTCGGTGTCGGATGGCATCGCGCACGTCCAGGCATCGTTCAACAACACGGTGATCACGATCACCGACCGTCAAGGTAACGCCCTGAGTTGGGCGACCTCCGGTGGTGCTGGTTTCCGCGGTTCGCGCAAGAGCACGCCATTTGCAGCTCAGGTTGCAGCCGAAAAGGCTGGGCGAGTTGCGCTTGAGTACGGTGTCAAGGCACTGGAAGTGCGGATCAAGGGCCCTGGGCCAGGTCGCGAGTCCGCAGTTCGGGCGCTCAACGCGCTTGGACTGAAGGTTACGAACATTTTGGATGTGACGCCCATTCCGCACAACGGATGCCGTCCACCCAAGCGCCGCCGCGTGTAATCAAGGAGGATTGACGTTATGGCACGATACACAGGTCCGACTTGTAAGTTGGCGCGGCGTGAAGGAACGGATCTGTTCCTCAAAAGCCCGGCGCGGCCGCTAGACAAGAAATGCAAGCTTGAGCAAAAGCCGGGTCAGCACGGCGCGGCGAAAAAGGCAAAGAACTCCGACTACTCGGTGCAGTTGCGCGAAAAGCAGAAGGTGAAGCGCATTTATGGCGTGCTTGAGCGGCAGTTCCGCCGCTATTACGCCGAAGCAAGTCGACGTCGCGGAGCCACTGGCGAGAACCTGTTGCAACTGTTGGAAGGTCGTTTGGACAACATCGTCTATCGATTGGGCTTCGCGGTTACGCGCGCGCAGGCGCGGCAGATGGTTTCGCATCGATCTATTAAGGTCAATGGGCGTTATGTGAACCTGCCGTCGTACCAAGTCAAGGTCGGCGATGTGGTTGCTCTCGCCGACCGCGCGAAAGAACAGTTGCGGGTCAAGGAAGCGCTGACGCTCAGTCAGGAGATGGATCTCGCTCCGGGCTGGCTTGAAGTTGATGCCGCGAAGGGCCAGGGTGTGTTCAAGCAGATCCCAGACCGCAGCGATTTGTCCGCCGACATCAATGAGAACTTGATCGTCGAGCTTTATTCCAAGTAATCCTGCGAGGTTTATCAATGACGTCTGCAACCAGCTTGCTGCGTCCCCATAATTTGGTGGTTGAGAATGCCGGAGAGCGGCGAGCACGTGTTGTGCTCGAACCGCTCGAACGTGGATTCGGCCATACCTTGGGTAACGCACTGCGTCGCGTGCTGCTGTCGTCCATTCCGGGTGCGGCTATCACCGAAGTTGAGATTGACGGTGTTTTGCACGAATACAGCACGATCGAAGGCGTCCAGGAGGACGTCGTCGAGATCATGTTGAATCTGAAGGATGTTGCGGTACGGCTACACAACGTCGATCAGACGACCGTGAGCCTAAGCCGCAAGGGTCGCGGGCCGGTCACAGCGGGTGATATTACGACGGACCACAACGTCGAGGTTGTTAGCCCCGATCTGGTGATTTGCACGCTGACCAAAGATGTATCGCTGTCGATGCGGTTGAAGATCGAACGCGGCGTTGGTTATGAGGCGGCAAGTAGTCGCCGATTGCCGGAAGATGAGGCGCGGCCCATCGGTCGCCTGCAGATTGATGCCACCTACTCACCTATCCGCCGGGTTGCCTACGCGGTTGAAAGTGCTCGCGTTGAACAGCGGACCGATCTCGACAAGCTCATTCTGGATGTCGAAACTGATGGCACGGTTGACGCTGTGGATGCGGTCAAACAGGCTGCTGGCATTTTGGTTGATCAGCTAGGTGCATTCGTCGATGTGAGTCGGCGCGAAACTGAGCGGCCAGTTGCAGGGCGGGCGGAAGTCGACCCAATTTTGCTCCGGCCGATTGATGATTTGGAGCTAACCGTTCGATCGGCTAACTGCTTGAAGGCGGAGAGTATCTATTATATCGGTGACCTGATTCAGCGCACCGAAGTAGAGTTGCTTAAGACTCCGAACCTGGGCAAGAAGTCACTCACTGAAATTAAGGATGTTCTTGCTGCGCGCGGCTTGTCGCTTGGCATGAAGCTCGAAAACTGGCCGCCCCCGGGGCTCGCTACAAGCGGTTTCGGCGGTTGATCAAGGAGAATATTTATGCGTCATCGTAATTCCGGTCGAGCGTTTGCTCGTACTAGTTCGCATCGTAAGGCCATGTTTCAGAATATGATCAATGCGCTTTTTCAGCACGAACTGATCAAGACGACTTTGCCGAAAGCAAAGGAGCTGCGTCGTTTCGCGGAACCTTTGTTGACTCTCGCCAAGGTCGACGGCGTTAGTAATCGTCGATTGGCATTTGATCGGCTCCGAGACAAGGCGGTTGTGGGTAAGCTGTTTGTTGAGCTGGGTCCTCGTTATCGAGCACGCCCGGGTGGCTATCTGCGGATCCTAAAGTGTGGTTATCGGGCTGGAGACAATGCGCCCATGGCCTATGTTGAATTGGTCGATCGCCCGCAGCCGGTTGCGGCAAAGAGCGTTGACGCTTAGTTCAGATTCGCAAGTTGTGGTTAACAAGCCGCCCGCTGGGCGGCTTTTTTGTGCATCGCAGCATTTCATCACAATGGAGTTAGACTAATAAGGACGCTGGGCTATTGCCGAGCAGTTCCTGTTCACCTCAATGCAACCTTTTGTCTAGAACGCTGTCGAATTGCTCCCATATCTTGAACTTGGAATCCTATGTTGATGCTCGACAGGCTCTCTGCGCGGCAGATCTTCGGCGGGTTTGCCCTGCTCTGTTTGGCGATGTTGGGCTTTGCAGTTTATGCGGAGCGCGTTTTGGGGCTGGCTCCGTGTCCACTTTGCATGTTTCAGCGGGTTGCGGTAATGCTGTTTGCTGCGATTTGCATTCTGGCAGCGTTGCATGGGCCGAAGGGTTGGGGCGTGCGGGTTTGGGCGTTGTTAGGTCTGTTGGCTAATGGCCTGGGGGCGGCTATTGCTGGTCGACACGTCTGGTTGCAGTCATTGCCAAAGGATCAGCTGCCGTCCTGTGCTCCACCAATGGACTACATGTGGGAAAACTTGCCATTCGGAAGTATGTTGGAAACGGTATTGATGACCTCTGGCGATTGCGCGGAAGTCGACTGGCAATTTTTAGGTTTGAGCATGCCGGTGTGGACATTCATTGCGTTCGCGATCATGGCGGCGTCGATGCTTGTGGTGTTACTGTTTCCGCCACGGCGCAGAATGGCGGATCGTGATATGGCGCTAAATTGAATAGAGGTTCTATCGTGCTTAGGAAGGAACGCGTGCTTTCTGCGATTCGTGAAGTCGAGGGTTGGTCGCCACAGTCCTGGGCGCAGTACCCGGCGCTGCAGCAGCCGACGTATGATGATGCTGACCTACTGGCCAGCAATTTGCAGGAGCTCAAACGTCTGCCGCCTCTGGTCACGTCGTGGGAAATTCTTCAGCTCAAGCAAGAGTTAGCCGACGCCGCTGAGGGCCGCCGTTTTTTGCTTCAGGGTGGAGATTGCGCCGAAAACTTTAGCGATTGCACGAGCCCGCACATCGCTAATCGGCTTAAGGTTCTGCTGCAGATGAGCCTAGTGTTGGTGCATGGCTTGAAGCAGCCCATTGTTCGGGTGGGCCGCTTTGCCGGGCAATACGCAAAGCCGCGTTCAACTGACATGGAAAGCAAAGATGGCGTGACGCTACCGAGTTACCGCGGTGACTTGGTTAACGGGGGTGATTTTACGCCGGAGGCACGCAAACCCGATCCTCGGCGCATGGTCGAAGGTCATTCGCGTTCGGCACTGACGATGAATTTTGTCCGTGCGTTAATTGACGGCGGCTTCGCGGATTTGCATCATCCCGAGTATTGGGATCTCGATTGGGTTCAACACTCACCTTTTGAACGCGAATACCGTGACATGGTGCGCTCAATTGGCGATGCCGTGCGCTTCATGGAAAGTGTCGGCGGCGCGCCGATCGGCAGTCTGCGCCGAGTGGATTTCTACACCTCGCATGAGGCCTTGTTGCTGCATTACGAAGAAGCGTTGACCCGCCAAGTGCCGCGGCAATGGGGATGGTTCAACCTTTCGACGCACTATCCTTGGATTGGTATGCGCACCGCTGCGCTGGATGGCGCTCACGTCGAATACTTCCGTGGCATCCGCAATCCAATCGGAGTGAAGATAGGTCCTTCGGTTACTGCTGATCAGCTGTTGCGGCTGATTGACAAGTTGAACCCCGAGAACGAATCGGGGCGGCTCACGCTCATTCACCGACTAGGGGCGAGCAAGGTCGCCGAACATCTACCGCGCTTGATTGACGCGGTGCGCAACAATGGCAAACGCGTACTCTGGTGTTGTGACCCGATGCATGGCAATACGGAGAGCACGGTGTCAGGTTTGAAGACGCGCCGATTCGAAAACATTCGGTCCGAATTGGAACAGTCTTTTGACATTCATGCGGCACACGGGTCGCGACTGGGTGGTGCGCATTTGGAGCTCACCGGAGAGCCGGTGACCGAATGTATGGGTGGCGCGCGCGATCTCACCGAGCTGGATTTGCAACGTGCGTATCGCTCCACCGTCGATCCGCGCCTCAACTATGAGCAAGCGATCGAAATGGCGATGCTGATCGTGCGCAAACAAGGCGCACGCATTAGCGAAGCTGCGCTTAGCTAGCTTCAATCCATGAAGTAGCCGCCGTTAACGGGGACGTTCGCGCCGGTGATAAAGCCGGCGTCTTCTGCGCATAGGAAATCGACCACGCGCGCTATGTCTGAAGGTTCTCCAAGGCGGCCAACCGGAATCTTGGCAATGATTTCATTGCGGACGGATTCTGCGATCTGCATGACCATCGCGGTATTGCAGTAGCCGGGTGATACCGAGTTGACTGTCACGCCCTTGCGGGCGACTTCGCGGGCAAGCGCCATGGTAAAGCCGTGCATGCCGGCTTTAGCCGCTGAATAGTTTGTTTGCCCGAATTGTCCGGTCTGGCCGTTCACCGAGCTGATATTGACGATGCGACCGAAATTGCGGTCACACATGCCGTCAATGAACTGCCGCGACAGGTTGAAAACGCCATCCAGATTGACGCGCATGACGTCGTTCCACTGCTTGGCATCCATTTTTCGCAGCGTGCTATCGCGAGTAATTCCGGCCGCGTTAACCAGGATCTCGACTGGGCCGTGTTGCTTCTGAACGCGCTGCGCAAATTCGCTACAGGAATCGAAATCCGCAACGTTTACTGCCGCAAAAATGATTTGGTCGTTAAATTCGGACATCAATTGTCGAAATTCTTCGATGCGTACCGGCAGGTGATCCAGGTCTGCCGCGATGACGCGACGGCCCGAGCGCGCCAAGTACTTACAAATCTCACTTCCTAGCCCACCGATACCGCCGGTTACCACGGCCAACCGGCCCTTCGTTGCAAGCATCTGGATCATCCTTATTGTTGCGGCGCACCACGATCGCCCAATCCTAGCAGCCTGTCGGACTTTCCTCGCGAGTGCGCCGGAAGCGCTTTTGGCTTTTGGCGATCATTTCTACTCTTTCTCGAATTGATTTTGAAGGCTTGGGCTCTACTTTCGAGGTCCGCGCTATGCCAAAAGGCCGTCCGGGGCCCTGCGGGTTGAGCGTCGCAACGGCGTCTGCGCTGCGACCCCAACGGAAGAGCCATTGGCTGCGCGCCGCGCCTTGCATCCGCTTAAGCCACGCATCTCACGAGCAAAGTCCGACAGGCTGCGAGAATTCGGTAGTGACAGCGTCAATCAGGCCAGACCAAAAACTGGCAACGGCGAACCTTGGTTTCCCCGATGGCAGCTCACCACAACTGAACGTATTTTAGCCGTCTATACGTCCAGACTGTGCAGAGTTTGGCGCGCACGGGTATGATCCGCGGCCTTCGTTGTATTGCCTCTGACTAGGACCTGCTGATGAGCGCTTATTTGTTCACCTCCGAATCCGTTTCCGAAGGTCATCCTGACAAGTTGGCCGACCAGATTTCGGATGCCGTTCTTGACGCGATCCTGGCGCAAGATGGCAACGCACGCGTGGCTTGCGAAACGATGGTCAAGACCGGCGTAGCGATCGTCGCTGGCGAGATCACTACCACCGCGTGGGTGGATCTCGAAGCATTAGTGCGCAAGGTCATTGTCGATGTCGGCTATAACAGTTCAGACGTCGGCTTTGATGGTGCGACTTGCGGCGTGCTCAATCTCATCGGCAAACAATCGCCCGATATCGCCCAAGGGGTGGATCGCAAGAGTCCTGAGGAACAAGGCGCAGGCGATCAGGGTCTGATGTTTGGTTTTGCCTGCGATGAGACCGCGGATTTGATGCCGGCGCCCATTCACTACAGCCACCGTTTGGTCGAACAGCAGGCCAAGGTGCGCAAGAAGGGTAATTCGCCACTGCCGTGGTTGCGTCCGGATGCAAAAAGTCAGGTCACCATGCGCTATGAAAACGGCGCGGTGTCGAGCATTGATGCGGTGGTGCTGTCGACCCAACACGATCCAGGTGTCAAGCAGAAGGATCTGATTGAAGGCGTGATGGAACTCATCATCAAGCCAGTGCTGCCCACCAAATTGATTGGCAAGCACACCAAGTTCCATATTAATCCGACCGGTAAATTTGAAATCGGCGGCCCGGTCGGCGATTGCGGTTTGACCGGTCGCAAGATCATTGTCGACACCTATGGTGGAATGGCTCGGCATGGCGGTGGCGCTTTTTCGGGTAAGGATCCGTCCAAGGTCGATCGCTCGGCGGCGTATGCCTGCCGCTATGTCGCCAAGAATATCGTGGCCGCGGGTTTAGCCAGCAAGTGCGAGATTCAGGTGTCTTACGCCATTGGCGTCGCCGAGCCGACCAGCATTTCAGTCACCACCTTCGGCACGGGCAAAATTGACGACGAAGCGATCGAACAGTTGATTCGCTCCAATTTTGATTTGCGCCCGTACGGCATCGTGCAAATGCTTGATTTGATCCATCCGATGTATCAAAGCACGGCAGCGCATGGCCATTTCGGCCGCAAGCCGGTTGCCGGCGCCCACTATGAGTACGAGTCGCGCGTCGGTGGCAAGAAGGTCAAGGAGAAAGTAGGGCCGTTTACCACCTTCTCGTGGGAACGAACCGATCGCGCTGAGGCGCTGCGTGAAGCAGCCGGTTTGCCGAAGAAGAAGCGCTAATTCGAGCACACCGCCACGCGTCCCTGCGTGGCGGCGGATTGACGGCAGCGAGGCAAATCGGGTTGTAAGGAATTTCGCAGATTCCTTACGAATAGTGCACGAATCCCCGCACGTTACTTCTGTATGTATAAGTCTCCATCCGGACCGCTGGCGCAGCCACCGTGTTGTCGCAACTGCAAAGGTTGTATCCGTATTTGAGGAGCGCGACAATCGGGTGCGCATGTTGCGTACTGGTACCCCTGGATTTGCCATGAGCGGGCCTACAAAGTCGGACTCTTTGCTTGGCACACTGGCGCCGACGGTCCCTGCAATTCCGACGAATCCGGCGCGTCGGCGCACGTGGCCGATTGTTGTTACCTACGCCATCGTGGCAACTCTGTGGATTTATTTTTCCGACCAACAGCTTGTCGCGTTGTCGCCTACGCCGGCCTTGTTGCTCAAATGGAGTGTCTACAAAGGCCTTGGTTTTGTTGCGGTGACGTCCGTGGTTTTGCTCATCATGCTGCGTTGGTCATTCGGCAAGATCGAGTTGGCTTACGCAGCACTGCTGGCAAAGGAGCTGCGGCTAAGCGCGAGTGAAGCGCAGTTGTCGGGCGTAGTGAGCGCCGCGATGGATGCCATCATCACCGTCGATGCCGACAAGCGCATTCGATTGTTTAATCCTGCGGCGCAGCGGATCTTTGCGTGCGATAGCTCGCAAGCACTTGAGCAGCCCATCTCGCGCTTTTTGCCAAAACTTGCAGAACAGCGAGAAACGAGTCCGCGCCTGCTACGCGGCGTGCGCTGGGATGGGGCCGAGTTCCCAATTGAGGCATCGATATCCTGGACGCGAGCTTCACATGGGGTTGCGATGACGGCCGTGCTGCGAGATATCAGTCAGCGCGTCCTGCATGAAGCGCAGAACGAGCGTTTGCAACGATTGTACACAGCGTTAGCCCAAGTCAGTCAAGCGATCGTCTCGTCGAAATCGGATGAAATGCTGTTCGAGAGCGTGTGTCGCGTATTGGTAGAGCATGGTGGTTTTGGCTTGGCGTGGGTCGGCACACCCGATCTGCAGACTGAGCATGTCGTTCCACTTACGTACAGCGCAAACAGCGATGGCTTCAAGGACATCAATCTCGATGGACTACCGCCATCCAAACGATTCCTTTGTGCGGTATTTCGCGACGGCGTGACGCGTGTTTGCAACGATTTAGTAGCCGATCAGGCGTCAGCTTGGCGGTCTGAGTATTTGCCAGCGCAATTGCGGGCGGCGGCAGTATTTGTTGTACGGCGATTTGGAGTGCCACACTCCGTCCTCACTCTGTATGCGGAAGTGGTCGATTTTTTTCAGGATCGAGAAACTGCTTTGCTCTCTGAAATGACGCTGGATGTGTCACTCGCGTTGGATAGCATCGCGCAGGAGCAAGCACGGCGTGATGCTGAAGTCGCACTGGAACGAGAAAAGCAGTTTTCCGACACAATGATCGAAAGCATGCCCGGTATCGTCTACTTTTATGATGCCCATGGGCGCTTTCTTCGCTGGAACAAGAATTTCGAGCGGGTTTCCGGATTTATCGGCGCGGAAGTTGCGGTAATGCATTCCCGTGACTTTTTCTTAGCCGAAGATCATGGCGCGCTTGATGCAATGTTCACGGAAGTGATGTCCCGCGGGGAATCATCGCTAGAGGCGCAGTTTGTTGCCAAAGATGGCAGCGCTACGCCGTATTTTTTTACCCATTCGCGAGTCAACTTCGGCGAAATGCAATGTCTGATTGGCGCGGGTATTGATATATCGCAGCAAAAGCGGGCACAGAGAGAGTTGCGTAATAGCGAAGAACGCTATCGCACATTGAATGCGGAATTAGACAATCGTAATCGGGAGTTGCAGGATTTTGCTTTCGTAGCTTCACACGATTTGCAAGAGCCCTTGCGCAAGATTCGAATGTTTTCAGACGTTTTGGTAAACCGCCATCGCGAGGAATTAAGCGCGCAAGCACAGAATTATCTAGATCGAGTAAGTCAGGCGTCAGCGCGAATGCAGGTATTAATTGACGACTTGTTGAGCTACTCACGTGTGGCCACCGTGGGTAAACCCTTTGTTCTGGTCGACCTTGATAAGATTTGCGGTGAGGTTCTAGTCGACCTCGATTCGCGGATTGAATCCTGTCAAGCGCGCATTAAAGTGCAGAAGTTGCCGACTATTCAGGCAGATGCGACCCAAATGCGGCAGTTGTTTCAGAATCTATTGGCGAATGCGCTTAAATTTCATTTCCCGGATCGAATTCCCGAGATAACCATAACTTGCGAACAAGTTCGCTTAAATGAAGCGCCCGCCTGGCGCATTGACTTTGTTGACAACGGTATTGGCTTCGACGCCAAATTCGCCGATCGTCTGTTCAACGCTTTCATGCGCCTGCACGCGCGTACCGAATACGAGGGCACAGGTATGGGCTTGGCCATCGTGCGTCGAATCGTCGAACGCCATCGTGGCACCATTGAGGCGACCGGAGAAATTGCCAAGGGCGCGCACTTTACTGTGGTCCTGCCCATCGCGCGCCACAAAGAATAACAGATCGTCCTATGCACCTAGGAAATGTGCGGTGAAACTGCGCGGTTGACCCAAGTAGGATCACTTGAAGAACAGCGCCCAAGACCAGAAAAGGCGCCACTCTCGCGGCGCCTTTGTTTTAATCGAAGCGACAGCGGAGTGTTCCGCTGTCGTCTGGAAGAGTCCACGGATGGACTTATTCGGACCTTCGTTAGTAGCGGTAATGATCCGGCTTGTACGGGCCTTCTTGTTTGATGCCCATGTA
>CAZLSB010000040.1:0-21147 GCA_964561825.1 uncultured Xanthomonas sp. | reverse complement strand
GGGTAGAGTGTGCGTTTATGGGTGTGCAGGGCAAGGCGCAATCCAACCAAGAACTGCCATGATCCTTATCCACTGGGGACGCGAACTTTTGCTGCTGATCCTGGGCGGATCGCTGCTCGCCTGCGCGAGCACTACTGAGCGTAGTGCCTATGCGCGAGGTGATCAGCCGCCCCGCCCCTATCGCAGCGACGGATGCACACTGGTGCCTGATCTGAATTTCACCCATTGCTGCGAATCGCATGATCGCGCCTACTGGCAAGGCGGCAGCTGCGCGGCACGACGCCAAGCTGATCTGAAATTGGGCGTCTGTATCCGCGACGCCGGATGGCCGAACTTGGGGCCTATCTACGCGCTCAGCGTGCGCTTCGGCGGTTTGGATTTATGGCCGGTCCCATGGCGCTGGGGCTACGGATGGTCATATGGTTTACGCTGCCTCTCGCCCGAATAGAAGCAAAACTCTTTTTTGCGACCTGCCAAACTGTGCGAGCAAGGCCGAAAACGCATAACATCTGCGGGTCTTTGACTCTTCGGCAGATGCTTACCGTGATTGCTTGGTTTACATCACTACTGCGCCGCATCGGGTCGATGTTTGGCATGGGCCGCGCCGGAAACGATGATTTCGATCTGGAACTGCGCGAAGTGTTTTTCGCAGAGCTGGAAGACGTCACCCAATCATTGGACCGAGCCTTTGTGATCTGGCGCGTCAACGCCCTTGATCCTGGCGCACTGAAGGATTTGCGACGCGGATTTCACACCATCAAAGGCTCAGCCTTGTTGGTGGGCGCCGACGCACTAGGTGATTTTTGCCGACATTTAGAGCAGCTGACCATCCGGCTGATCGAACAGCAAGTGAAGATCAAAGTCACGCCAGCAATGATTGTCACCGTCGAACAAGCCATCGCCTTGTTGCCCGCATTTTCCAAGTCGGTGCGCGATGGCCGTTCGCCACCGCCACAAGCGCAGGCGATCGCCAACCGAGCGCAGCGCCTAGTTGCATAACTTGGGGTCGGTCGATCCGCTCTGGCAACATGGTCGCCTTACAACCCGGCACGCGGGCCTGACGGCTTGTTCCTCGTGCCGCAACACCATTGGAATCTAAAAATGAATTGTCGCCTACTCTTATTGGCACTGGCCGCATTGATTGGCGCCTGCGCCAGCCCAGAAAATCAGCTGATCAACGAGCCCAGCAGCGTCTCGCAGCCTAGTAAAGCCGCGCAGTTGCAAACGCTTTACGAGGACTGGTTTGAACAAGACTTGCTGCTCAATCCGCTGAAAGCCACGCAAATTGGCGATCCGCGTTACAACGATCGTTTGCCGAACCAGCTCAGCGCCGAATACCGTGAACAAGGCCGCGTGCTGAATAGTGATTTCCTGGCGCGTGCCAAGGCGCTCGGCGATGCTGGCCTGCAAGGCCAGGACTTGCTGTCGTATCAGTTGTTTGTACGTGAACTGGAAGGCGAATTGGAAGCGCTGCAGTACCCGCGCCATCTAATGCCACTGAATCAGTTTTACAGTTTTGCCAGCCAGTTTGCAGTGCTCGGCTCTGGCGCCACCGCGCAACCATTCAAAACGGTGCAGGACTACGATCATTGGCTAACCCGCGCGCGCGCCATACCCGTGGTGTTTGACCAAGCAATCGCCAATATGCGCGAAGGCATGCGCCAGGGCATCACCCAGCCGCGCGTGTTGATGGAGAAAGTGCTGCCGCAGTTGGACGCGCAGATCGTCGACTACGTAGAGGACAGTACCTATTGGGGCCCGATCAAAAATCTGCCGGCCGATTTTAGCGCGAATGATCGAGCACGGCTGCGTGCGCATTTCATTGCGCTGATCGATCGCGATCTGAACCCGGCGCACATGCGCCTACGCGCTTTCATCGCCAACGAATATCTGCCGGCTGCGCGCCTGAGCATCGGCTTGTCGGAGCTGCCCGACGGCGCCGCTTGGTACGCTTTTCAGGTGCGGCAGAGCACCACCACCACGCTGACGCCGGAGCAAATTCACCAGATTGGCCTTGCTGAGGTGCCGCGTATTCAGGGGGAAATGCGCAAGGTGCAGGCCAAACTGGGCATTGCGGGCGGGCTGCCAGAACTCTTTGCCGCCATGAAGGCGGATCCGAAAAACTACTTCAGCAGCGAGAAGGAGATGCTCGATGCCTATCGGAGTTTTCGCGCCACCATAGAGCCACGCTTGCCTGCTTTGTTCGATATCCAACCCAAAGCGGACTTCGAAATTCGTGCCGTCGAAGCCTTCCGCGCTGCATCGGCGTCCGCTGGGTCTTATAACGCACCCAGCGAAGACGGTAGCCGACCTGGCATCTTTTACGCCAACACTTTTGATCTGAAATCGCGGCCGCGCTGGGCGCTTGAGTCTTTGTATCTGCACGAAGCCACGCCAGGCCACCATTTCCAAATTGCGCTGCAGCGCGAATTGACCAGTCTGCCACGCTTCCGACGGTTTGGCGGCGAAACCGCGTTTTCCGAAGGCTGGGGTTTGTACGCCGAGTCGCTGGGTTTGGAGTTGGGCGTGTACAGTGATCCAGTGATGCTGTTTGGCGCATTGGACGCCGAACTGTGGCGCGCAATTCGACTGGTCACCGATACCGGCATTCACGCCAAAGGCTGGTCGCGCCAACAAGTGCTCGATTATATGTACGCCAACTCGCCGGCCGAACCAACCCGCGCGATCTCCGAAGCGGAACGTTTTATTGCAATCCCCGGACAGGCGCTGGCCTACAAGATTGGCGAATTGAAAATCCGCGAACTGCGCACCCGCGCCGAAAAAGCGCTCGGCAAAAAGTTCGACGTCAAAGCCTTTCACCGCGATGTTTTGCAGGATGGCTCGCTACCACTGGATGTGCTGGAACAGAAGATTGATCGATTTATTGAACGCGGCGGACAGTGAGGCTGGCTCCTTTTTTCGATCGATCTTTCGTTGTTGAAAGCTAAAAGCTGCGAGCTGCGAGCTGTACCAGGGCAGCAGCGTAAGTCATTGATTCGTCATTGCGAGGTCTTCCACGCCACAGCGGCGACGGCCGTGGCAACCCAGGGACGTTGGCAGTGGCTTTGAGCGAACGTCCCTGGATTGCCGCGGTCGCTTTAGGCTCCCTCGCAAAGACGAGACTAGTGGCTTCATATGCGCATTTTTCGACGGAAAATGAGCGATCAACAGGCAACATCGCGTAGTTGAAACACTCAAAGGCTCGCTTACCGTGACACTGAACCTTGCTGCTTACCGATTTGTGCTGATTGACGATGTTGCCGCCTTGCTCTGCGCTTTACGCGAGCGCCTCGCGGAAAGTGGTTTACGGGGCACCATCTTGGTGGCGCCAGAAGGCATTAACCTATTCCTGGCGGGCGAACCGTCGGTCTTGCGCGCTTTTGTGGTTTGGCTGCGTGGCGATAGTCGCTTCGCGGACATGAATCTCAAATGGAGCGAAAGCGCCAGCCTGCCGTTTCGCAAATTGCTGATCAAGGCCAAGCCAGAAACCATCAGTTTTCGTAAATCTGGATTGAATCCGATCAGCGCGCGGGCGTCCGCGGTTGATCCCGCAACGTTGGCGCGCTGGATTGCGCGTGGCGCAGACGACGAAGGTCGGTCGATTGCGCTGTTGGATACGCGCAATCAACAAGAAGTGGCCTATGGCAGCTTTGAAAACGCGCTCAGTCTGCCGATCGACAAATTCACCGAGTTTCCGGACGCACTGGAAGCACGCCGCGAGGATTTGCGTGACAAAACCATCGTCAGCTTTTGCACCGGCGGAATCCGCTGCGAAAAAGCCGCCATTTGGATGCAACAGGCTGGATATCAGCGTGTTTTGCAACTGGAAGGCGGCATTTTGGGCTACTTCGAAGCGGTCGGCGGATACGGCTATCGCGACCGCTGTTTCGTCTTCGATGAACGGGTCGCGTTAAACGCCGCATTGCAGCCGCTGGTAGACGTGCCGAGCTGAAGCCTGGCAGCTCATTCCTTGCCAAACAAACTGTCGATTTTTTGCTCGTAAGCGTGGTAACCGAGCACTTCATACAACTCCATACGGGTTTGCATGCGATCGACCACACTGCTTTGCGTGCGCTCTGCGCGAATAGCGCCGTAAATGCCTTCGGCAGCTTTTGCCATCGCACGAAACGCCGACAGTGGATAAATAATCATCGCGATACCAATCGCGCCTAACTCATCGACACTGAAATACGGGGTTTTACCAAACTCGGTTAGATTGGCAAGCACCGGAATTCTCAAAGTGGAGATAAAACGCTGATACTCAGCGATGGTCGTGCAGGCTTCGGCAAAAATCACATCGGCGCCCGCTTCTTGCGCCGCCACCGAGCGCTCTAATGCCGATTCGATGCCCTCCACTGCTAATGCGTCAGTGCGCGCGACAATCAAAAACTGATCATCAGTCCGACCATCCACCGCGGCTTTGATGCGGTCGGCGAAATCTTCTTTGGCGACCACGGCTTTGCCCGGTCGATGGCCACAGCGCTTGGCTTGCACCTGATCTTCAATGTGACAAGCACCCGCACCGGCGCGAATGAATTCTTTAACAGTGCGCTGAATATTGAATACCGCGCCCCAGCCGGTGTCGGCATCGACCAGCAGCGGCAAATCCGTCGCCCCGCTGATGCGACGAATGTCCTCACAGACATTGTCCAAGCTCGTCATGCCCAAATCCGGCAAACCATAACTTGCATTGGCAATACCGGCGCCAGACACATACAGCGCCTTAAAACCGGCGCGTTGCGCCTGCATTGCCGCGAACGCATTAATTGCGCCGGGCAGTTGCAAAGGTTTTTCGGCAAGCATCGCCACACGCAAGCGCGCACCAGCAGAATCATGGGACATCAAGGCACCTCAATAATCGGACTCAAAACGGAAGCGCACATTGTGCGTTTGCGCAATTTCCAGGACTTTCTCGAATTCCCGCAGCTCTTCCATCAGCGCTTTTGCGCGCTTGATGGAGTTCGGATCGGATTCAATGTAGCCGAGTACTGCACGCACCGAATCCAAACCATCACTGGCATCAAACCAATGGGCACCTCCGGCGGTCGCGGCAAATCCGCCGAGATCCCAGCCTTCCTGCTCGACCAGTTCGGACATGTCTTCACCGTCGCCGGCAACAAAATCAGTCAGGCGCGTAACGCCAATCTCATCGGTGATTTCATCAATACGATCCATCATTTTGGCCACCGCTTTGCCCGATGGCATGATGTCGATATCATCTAATGGCTGTTCCAGATTAATGTAGTAGCTTTCAGACATGGCGGTAAGTGGTATGTGGTATGTGGAAAGTGGTAGTCAATAGGATCCGATGAATAAGTGCGCCCTATTGATCGGATCAGCGGCGCCGGACCTAGGCTTTTGCCGGGAACAAATGTTCAACCGCGGCGCGCTCTTCGCGCAGTTCTTTCTCAGTTGCGTTCATCCGCGCCTGCGAAAACTCGTCGATCGATAGGCCTTGAACGATGCTGTAACTGCCATCCTGACAGGTCACCGGGTAGCCGTAGATGACGCCAGGCGCCACGCCGTAACTGCCATCCGATGGAATTGCCATGGTGACCCAGTCGCCTTCGGCGGTGCCCAGTGCCCAACTGCGCATATGGTCAATCGCGGCGCCTGCTGCGGATGCGGCCGACGACGCGCCACGCGCTTTGATAATGGCGGCGCCACGTTGCTGCACGGTTGGAATAAAGCTTTCGCGATACCAGCCCGAATCAACCTGCGCGGTTGCCGATTGGCCCTTGATCGTGGTGTGATGAATATCCGGATATTGGGTTGCTGAGTGATTGCCCCAGACGATCATCCGGGAGATATCCGTGGTCAGCGCGCCGGTTTTTTCGGCCAGTTGACTGATCGCACGATTGTGATCCAAACGCATCATCGCGGTGAATTGACCGGCGTTGATGCTGGGCGCATTTTGCTGGGCGATCAACGCGTTGGTGTTGGCCGGATTGCCGACGACCAATACCTTGATGTTACGACTGGCGTGCGCATCGATGGCCTTGCCTTGCACGGAGAAAATCGCGGCGTTCGCTTCCAACAGGTCTTTGCGCTCCATGTCCTTGCTGCGCGGTCGCGCGCCGACCAACAGCGCGTAGTCGGCATCTTTAAAGGCCACGCTGGCATCGTCGGTGCCGACCACGCCATGCAATAACGGGAACGCGCAGTCGTTAAGCTCCATCACCACGCCCGACAGCGCAGGCAAGGCGGGCGTGATTTCGAGTAAGTGCAGGATCACCGGCTGATCTTTGCCGAGCATGTCGCCGGCGGCTATGCGAAACAGCAAGGCATAGCCAATCTGTCCTGCTGCACCAGTGACTACGACACGAACGGGGGCTTTCATAGGTCAGCTTCCTTTAGACAATCGGTTAGTCAATCAGTTGAGTCAATGTGAACGTTTAGCGGCTCGCCAAGGGATGGCCAGCAGCCTCAATCAATGCACGCGAACGGCCAGGGTCGTAACCATAAACAACCTCCTGCCCAACCACCAATACCGGCACGCCGCGAGCATTCACCGCCCGAAACGCCGCCATTCCGCCTTCGTCTACGTCAATATCGAGTTCCGTGTAGGCCACGCCCATCTTATCCAGATCACTGCGCAGCGCCTTGCAGTATCCGCACCATTGCGCCGACAACATCACAATCGCATCAGCGCCGCTGTTGTTGCGTGGGTCGTGCGGGGATGGACCGCTGGTGGCGTACAGGTGCAGGCCCGCGGCCAACATTGCAATCACCACCAGTATTTTCGGCGCCGACATCACACTAACTCGCTGCAGAATGCCTCAAAACGACGCAAGCCTTCGGTCAATTCGGCGGCCTTGCAGGTGTAGGAGATGCGCAGACCTTTGGGTTCGCCGAATGCGCTGCCCGGCACACAAGCCACGCCGTGCGCTTCCAACAGCACATCGCAAAAGTCGACATCGTTTTTGATCAATTGATCGCCATGGCGTTTGCCAAACGCAAAAGAAACATCGGGGAACGCATAGAAAGCGCCTTGCGGACGTGGGCAGCTGAGGCCGGCGATCCGTGCAAAACTGGCCATGACCTCATCGCGCTTGGCGGCAAACTCCCCACACATGCGCTCCGGAATATCCTGCGGGCCGGTTAACGCCGCTACCGCCGCTGCACACACCACTTCGGGCAAATTGGTGATGTGGTTGGAATTCAACGTGACCAGTGCTTGCGCAACTTCCACGGGTGCTGCGGCAAACCCCACTCGCCATCCCGGCATACCGTAGGTCTTCGACAGGGAATCCAGCAAAATCAATCGACTGCGCAAGGCGGGGTGCGTTTTGAGCAAATGGTGCCAACCGAGTCCATCAAAGATCATCTGGTTGTAGATGTCATCGGACATGATCCAGACATCCTGTTCAACCAATACATCACCGAGCGCCCGAATTTCGGCCTCGCTGTAAACCATGCCGGTGGGGTTATTGGGATTATTGAAAACCAACAAGCGGGTCCTCGGGCTGATCAGCTCACGCAACTGCTGTGGACGTAACTTGTAGTCCTGATCAGCCCCGCACTGGGCAATTTTGACTTCGGCGCCGAGAATTCGGGCGATGTCGATATGACTGGTCCAATAGGGCGCCGGCAGAATGATCTCGTCGCCTTCGCTGATCAATGCGTACATCACATTGAAAATCACATGTTTGGCGCCAATCCCTACACAGACATTCGCGCGTTCATAGCCATCCAATCCGTTGCGCTTCAAATGCGCCAGATAGGCATCAAGTAAGGCATCCGGGCCACGATTGGATCCGTATTGTCCAGAATCCTTCGAAAGCGAATCGCGCGCGGCTTGGTAGACATGCTCACCCGGCAGAAAATTTGGCACGCCGATGGAAAAACTAATGATGTCTCGGCCGCTGGCCTTCAGGCGCTTGGCCTTCTCGGCTACGGCCATGATCGCGCTTGGGACAGCCCAGCTCATGCGTTGCGCCAACTGCGGCATCGATAGACTCCGTTCAATTAGCCCTCAAGCATACACGCGGGCACGCCGACCTCGGGATGCCATTGACGCACATTGGGCTTGGCCCCTGCCCCGATTGCCCGAAAAAAGTCGGCGTCCACCATAAAAAGACCGGCGCCATCGGCGCCGGGTGGAAAGCAGCAAACGCCTACTCGGCGAACAGCCCTAGAACTTGTATGCGAGATCAATGCCGAACACGATCGGGTCTACGTTTGCGGTGCCGATATCGGCCCCATTAAGGCGGGCGTCGCTGTCGATGTCGACCCACCAAACTTGCGCGCCCAAACTCCAATTGTCAGTCAAGAAATATTCAACTCCCAGTTCCGCAGCCAAGCCAAAAGAATTATCCAAACTCAGCTTTGCACCGGGGATCGCAATATTTTCGTCATACACATAGGTGTAGTTGAAACCCGCGCCCAAGTAGAAGTTCATCGGGCCGGTCGGGTTGAAGTGATACTGCACCGTCACCGTCGGTGGCAAATGTTTGAACGAACCTGATTTGGCGCCATTCAAATCATAATCATGCTCAAAAGGCCACACAACTAGTACTTGAGCGGCGACATGATCTGTAAAGAAATAACTGAGCGCCAACGCGGGCTTCACATCACTGTCAACTTCCAAATCCAAGGTGCCCGCCAGCGTGCCGTTGTCAGACTTGGGGTTGACACTACCCACGCCAATTCGAGCGACCCAATCGCCAGTTTGATACGCCGATGCAGCAGGCGAATAGGCCAGCAAAGCAGCCGCGGAAAGTGCGATGGCAAAAAGCGTTTTGTTCATGGTGAACTCCAGTTGCAAATTGAGTGAGTTCACTCTGCCGCAGTCACAGAACGAAATCTTGACAATCGTCAATACGCGAAGAAAAACACCATGGAGGCAGCCTGCTGGCGCGTGCTACTTTAGTCGCAGGCCATGTTTCTCAGCTGCCCTTGAACACTGCGGCGCGCTTTTCGAGGAATGCACGGGTGCCTTCATGCATATCGTCGGTGGATACCGTAATCGCAAAACACTGCGTTTCAAATTCCAGACCCTGCTCGAGCGCCATGTCGCCGCCTTGAATCACCGCATCCAAGATGCCACGCAAGGCTTGCGGCGCTGAACGCGCCAATTGATTCGCGATTTTGGCGACTTCGGTATCCAAATCTGCCAGCGCCACCACGCGATTGACGATGCCCAGTTGCAAGGCGCGTTCCGCGCTGATCGGCGCGCCGAGCAGACATAACTCCAGGGCAGCAGCGCGCCCGGTCAAACGCGTCAACCGCTGCGTGCCACCAAAACCTGGCGTGATGCCAAGGTTAATCTCCGGCTGCCCAAGTTTCACGGTGTCGGCCGCTATGCGCAGATGACAGCACATCGCCAGTTCCATACCACCGCCGAAGGTAAATCCATTCAGTCGGGCCACCACCGGCTTACCCAAGGTCTCGACCTCGCGCATCATTTGTTGGCCAATGCGCGAGAACTCGCGGGCGACCACCGGGGTTTGCGTGACCAATTCAGAAATGTCCGCGCCAGCCACAAAAGCCTTAGGCCCCGCGCCCGTCAGTACCACCACCCGCACCGCCGCATCACAACGCGCCGCCGCGAAAGCCTGACGCAGCTCCAAAATGGTCGCGTGGTTCAAGGCATTGAGCTTTTCGGGTCGATTGATGGTGATCGTACGTACCGTGTTTACATCTTCAATCAACAGGTTGGCATAGCTCATGGGGCACTCGTCCGTGGCATTAGATGAGCCGCAGTCTACGGCACAGACGATCAAGTGAATGACGGCGATTGAGCACGGCGGACGCGCCCTAGAGCGCAGTTCGCTACGCTTTACAACAACGCGTCGCTGCCGGACCGGCTGCGCAGCTCCAGATCAACAGCAGCGGAGCAAGCTTTGTCCCAAGCGCGTCGTTCCCTGCCCAAACTCCGCTCTACCCAGCATCGCTTGTAGCGCCTCCCATTCTCCAACTTCCACACGCTGTTAGACTCAAGCAAACACACTGCCTGCATAGCCGATGCCGCGATTCACCCCTGCCGAAATGCTGAAGAAAAAATCGCAGCGATTGATGGCGTTTTCGCATTTTATTGGTCGTCGTTTTAACGACGATCAGTGTTTCGAGGCGGCTGGCGCATTGTCGTTTACCACGGTGTTCGCGATGGTGCCGCTGTTGACCGTTGCGCTGAGCGTGTTTGCGTCATTCCCTGAATTCAGTCGCTTCAGCGAAGCCGTCACCAGTTTTGTGTTTCGCCATTTTGTACCCACATCGGGTGTCGAAATCGAAGCTTATTTGCGTGAATTTATCGACAAAGCTTCGCACTTGACGGCAGTAGGCACGATCGCTTTGTTTATCAGCGGCTTGTTGCTAATGACGTCAATTGAACACTCGTTCAATCGAATATGGCGCGTGGTCGCGCCCCGCAAGGCGCTGCCACGTTTTATAGTGTTTTGGACTGCGCTAACGCTGGGCCCGCTGTTGGTTGGCGCCGGGCTGGCGATTAGTTCTGCACTATTGGCCAGCCCTTATTTGGCCGGGATTGCCACCAATTACGACTTGGAGACGCTGGCGCTGCGCGCAATGCCGTTTATGGTGACTTTCTCGGCCGCTACGCTAGCTTATTTTATTATTCCGAATTGCCCGGTACGCCTACATCACGCAGGCATTGGCGCTTTGTTCACGTCGATGGCCTTTGAGATCGCCAAACGCGCTTTTACTGACTTTGTCGGACAATTTGCCAGCTATCAGCAAATCTACGGTGCAGTCGCCTTTATTCCGGTATTTTTGCTGTGGATTTATATTTCTTGGGTTGTCGTGCTATTGGGCGCCTCGCTTACTGCGGCGCTCGGCGCTTTTTCGCATGAGGCCAGCAAACTCAAGTTGCCGGAGCGCAAACGTTTCCCGGCCATGTTGCGATTGCTTGGCCGCCTGCGGGAAGCACAAGCGCTGGGTGTCGGGTTGTCGGTCGGGGATTTGGCGCGGCGCCTTTTGGACGTGCCAGAGGCGACCATCGCTGAGTTGCTCGCTTTGCTGGAGCGCGAACGAATCGCGCAACGCACCGATATTGGCAGTTGGATCCTGTCGCGCGACCCCGAATTGATTCGAGTGCGCACCTTGTATCGGGGCGACGCATTTTTGCTACCGTTGGCGGACAATAAACACACCCATGTCCCCGCGACCACGCTCGACGCGCGCATCAATCAGTTGTGCGAAAACGCCGCGCAGGCCGCCGAACGCTGCTTCGATCAAGCGCTCGCAGAACTTTTCCGCAAGTCGGGGGCAAAAGCGCTGGAAGCCGCTACTACGCCGCCAGAAACGGTCGCGTTATTAACTGGGCCCGCAATCACCACGTTGGCGGAGGCAGCGCCACCGCTTGGCCCAGATCAAACTCAACCCTAAACAAGCGATTCGGGCGCGCCAACTCGTAAATGAAGGTCCGCTCGTTGATTTCCATCGCCCACACATTGTCCACCGATACGGGAATCTTCTCGCGCTCAAACAGCGCGCGCGATTCCTGATCAGCGGGAAAGGCCTGCCGTTGTGCGCTGCCGGGGGTGGTGCTGGTGCCGCCGTACCAAGTCAGCACGTCTTGACTACCATCTTGATGACGGTGATCGTGTTTCAACTGCAAACCGGTCGCCAAACGACTTAACACCCAAGTCCGCGAGTGGTCATCGCCTACATGAAACGGCACGCGCATTTCATCGCTGCCGCAATCGCGCACATGCATGATCAGTGCTTTGTCCGCGAAGGGGTCATCATCGCTAGCGGGTTCATTGGCAACGATGCGACCGGCATAGGCCTTGCCACAATGCGCGTTCAGCGCGGTCAGAAACTGTTGCGCGGCATCTGGCTCCGTGCCTATACGGCTGCTACCCGCGCAGCTACTTAACCATGGCAGCAGCAGGCAGGCCATCACGGCAAAAGACTTGGAATTTTTCTTCTTCCGCATGGGGATGATCGGTCCATTGTCCTGCTGAACAGCATAGTGCCTGCGCGCCGCACGAGATGTCATTAACACGCGCGTTTGCCGGTCCCGTGCATACTTATCCTATCCAACAAGGGCAATCAACATGCAGCTGACTTTCCGTAAATCCTTGCTCGCGGTGAGCCTATTGTGCAGCGCCGCCGCGATCGCCAATCCCATCGAATTGGCTGTTACCACCTTGGACGGCAAAACTTTCGATATCGCTGAGCAGCGTGGTCAATGGGTGGTAGTCAACTACTGGGCTACTTGGTGTGGACCGTGCATCAAAGAAATGCCCGAGTTGGACGAGTTGGACCACGCGCGTGACGATGTGACCGTACTCGGTTTGGCATTCGAAGAAACCACAACTGAGGACCTATTGCGCTTCCTCAGCAAGCGCCCGGTGCGTTATCCCATTGCCGCCATCGACGTGTATGCGCCACCTGCGGCTTTCAGCGTGCCCAAAGGCCTGCCAACCACGCACCTGCTCGGTCCCGACGGCACTTTGCGCAAGAGTTTTATCGGCCCAATCACCCGCGCTGACCTGGAACGCGCCATTGACGAAGCGAGCTCAGCGTCCATTAAGGTTCAATGACTCAGCGTCGCTACTTGATCAGCGGTCGTGTGCAAGGCGTGAACTTTCGCTCCGCAACCCGCCAGCGCGCGCGCGAGTTAGGTGTACAAGGTTACGCGCGAAATTTGCCCGATGGCCGCGTTGAAGTGCTGGCCGGCGGCGCGCCGGCAGCCATGGAGCAGTTGGAAAACTTCCTGTGGCAAGGCCCATCATTCGCGCGTGTCACCAGCGTTGAATCAGAAGAAACAGACGCTCTAGTGCCGCTTGGATTTACGATCGGCTAGGAGGTGATTTAGACCTCGGCGCCAAGATGGGGCGGGTTTGAAACGCGCCCCTGGCAGCGAGGGGCTTGCGCTGTATCGGCCCCATGCCCTTTTCAAAATACCGCCTTGGCTTTAGCCACGCCTTTCGGGTAGCTCTCTTTAAGCGGACGTTTAGTCAGTTCCGGCAAATCGATAGCCTCCAAAGCAATATCGTGGTCGGGCAGATTATCCAGCAGATGGCGAATCATATTCAAACGACCGCGTTTTTGATCATTCATATCGACCAAAGTCCAGCGCGCTTGTTCAAGATCGGTGGCGTCGAGCATTTGGTCGCGGGCGCGCGTGTATTCGGAATAGCGTTCGCGTGCGGCCAAATCAATGGGTGATATTTTCCAGCGTTTGACCGGATCTAACAGACGCTCGGCGAACCGCTCTTCTTGCATTTTCTGATCGCAGGCGAACCAATATTTAAATAGCAAGACGCCGCTATTAATCAACATCAGTTCGAACTTTGGGCAGTCTTCTAAAAAGTTTACGTACTCAGCGTCACTGCAAAATCCCATGACGCGCTCGACACCAGCACGGTTGTACCAACTGCGGTCAAACAACACGATCTCGCCAGCGCTGGGCAAGTGTTCCACATAGCGTTGGAAATACCATTGTGAGCGCTCGCGTTCGCTGGGCTTAGACAAGGCCACCACCCGACACGAACGCGGGTTCAAACAATCGGCAATGGCACCAATCGCCCCGCCCTTGCCGGCGGTGTCCCTGCCTTCAAACAGCACCACCACACGTTGGCCCGTATGTTGCAGCCATCGATGCATTGAATTGAGCTCCGCCTGCAAGGGTTCGAGCGCCTTGCGGTAATCCTTGCCCTGCATTTCTGCCATGTCGCACTCCAATCAAAGGAAGGTCTGAACCAGTCGATCCGCGCTGCGATGAGTCAATCCACAGCGCGCACACAATATTGCGGCGACAAATGCTGCCACTGCCGTGTGGGCGCCCGCAATTCACGCCGTAACACCGCCATGATGTGGGTGGGTTTCCATTGGCCACTGAGCAACCCTTCTTCGTCACGGGCTTGGATGCGATCGATAAAATCGCGATCCAGTGGATCGTTGACATCCAGGTGATGGCCAAAACTTCGGTCGATAAAGATATCGAGCACATTACCCCAGGCCAGGAAGGTATCAAAAGCAAAACGCTGCACCATTAACGGCAGAATGTCTTGCGCGCGCACGCCCTCGAAACCCTCCACCGAACAATCCCAATCCATGAATATCTTTTCCAGTCGCTTTAACTGCACGTTGTAGCGTTTGCGTTCGGGTAATTCCTGCCAGAAGCTTTGTACTTCGATAAGGGCCTCAGGCCAGCGCATATGGCCATTGCGGCCAATCATGTCGCAGGTCAGAAAGACTCCTTCCGGGCCGATGGCTTGATGCGCAGAATCGAACAGATGTTCGAGTTCCAATACGTGGTGCAAGGACTGATTGGCCATCACCACATCGTATGGTTCCGACGGCGTCCATCGATTGAAATCGCCCTGCACGGGCAGCACCACGTCCGCCAAACCGGCATCCGTAGCGTGATCGGCGCAGCGTTTCAGCATGGCCGGGTTGATATCCATACACTCAATGGTGACGCCGTCGACGCCGCGCTCGCGCAGTAAAGTAGCTACTCGCACTTCGGTATCGCCGTTGCCCGCACCCAAGCTGATCACCTGGATAGGCCGACCGCGCTCGGCACGCGCGCGCGCAATCTCGGTGGCGTAAAAGTCTTCCGGGTAGGAATAACCCAGGCTCTCCATCATCGGCCGCAGATAGGTGTTCGACCAATAATGAAAGATGTCCGGCAAGGCATGCACATTGATCTGATCGGCAAAGGTTTTAATTTCCGCCGCGATTCGCGCCTCGTAGATGGCTTCGGCGGACTCCGGCTCTGCCAATTCTGCGAGTTCCTCGTCGCTAGAAACCTCAGCGATTGGCGAAGGCGCACCATCGGCGCTAATCACGTCCAATTCAGGCGCAAGCTCGGCGATGGCAGAGACTACGTCGACGCTAGCCGCTGCCAATTCGATGGTAGGCGCAAGCTCCGCGATGACTGAAGCTGCATCGACGCTGGTTGCTTCCAATTCGACAGCAGGCGCAAGTTCGACGATGGCCGACGCTGCATCGACGCTAACCGCCGCCGATTCGACGTCGGGCGCAAGCTCGGCGATGGCCGCAGCCGCGTCGACGCTAACCGACTCCAATTCGATGGTAGGCGCAAGTTCGGTTTGCGGAGGAACTTCGACGTGGACAATCGCTGAGCCGACAGCAGCTACAGCCGCAACTTCGGGCTTTGCCGGCGCACTCTGCGGCAGACTTTGGGTGTCGCCTTTCAACCAGCGGCGCAGAACATCAAGCATAGGTTTCAACGGTAATCCAACGGCAGAAGAACGTGGAGTCTCGCATCCTGGCGGCCCCTAAGACTAGGTTGAACTATTCGAAGCCGTTCGCAAACACATTGTCACCAGCGGGACAGCGCAGGATCCAGCTTCGATTGGCCACAACCCCAGCCCGGCTTTCTGGACAAGTCAAGGTGGCGTCGGTGACGATCTGACCGGCAGGTACGCAATTGGGCAGCACCAAATTCTGTGCGACGGTTGACGCACCGACAAAAACCAATTGGCCTATGGTGGTGACGGGAAACGCCGCGCCAGCGCCGCTGATCGCGCAGGTTCCCACCGTGGTTGTCGCGGCCGCGCCTGTGCCTGCTCCGCTACTAGGCATGGCCCAAATGGCATTTGCAGCGCCTACTCCGCTGTAAAAAACGGTGCTCGCAGCGGTCGGTTCGTAGGCGATTACCGGCGCGGCGGTGGCCCCAGCAACCGTCACCGCACCGGACGTGGCCGTGCAGGACGGCGCCGTGCCTCCCGCGGTCGAGCAGAGCTGGCCGCTGGCGGTCACCGGCAGCGCGGGCGGGCTCGGCGGCGCTGTGGGCGCAACAGTGAACACAATATCGCAGTAGGTTGTTTGGTTCGTCGGTAACGGTGAAAAAGAAAACAGCAACAAGGTCACACTATTGCCATCTACCGAGCAAGCGGCTTGACCGAGTAACGGTGTGGCGCTGACAACCGTTAAAGGTGCGAGCACGGTCACCGTAACTTGACTGGTAATAGTCACGCCATCCCCTGCAAAGCTCACCGGAATCGTCACATTGCTAGCGGCAGAGCCGGAGGCGTTGCCCACCAAAAAAGCCCCCGCAGTGAGCAAGGTGGGCGCAAACAGAGCCGAACTTGCCAGTAATGCCCGCAACGCTCTCATCAGATAGTCCTTTGCCAGGGCAACACCTTTTCGCATGGTACAAGAAGGACGCTTCGGCGTGCGCCGAATTCCCCGAAGGTCTACATTCTGCCAAAAGGATTTCCGGCGCACTCGCGAGGCAAGCCCGACAGGCTGCTAGTGATCGCGAGTTTCGGCTGTTTCACGCATCGAAAGTCAGCGTGCGAGTTGAACAATTTTCCCGCGGCTGCAATGACCCAATATCAGCACCGCGCTCAGTAACAGGACCGCGCCACCTTGGTGTAGCGTGCCGAGCAAAACTGGAACCCGCATTAATAGTGTCGCGATGCCTAGGCTGGCTTGGATTAGCACCATCAACAGCACGGCGTTTAGCGCAAGTTTTTGGGTGCGCTCGAGATTCGCATTTCGCAGTTGCCACCACAAAATGAGCGTGAGTGCAGTGGTCGTCAGCGCCAAATAGCGATGAATGAATTGCACGGTCACCGGGTTTTCCAACGCGTTCAGCCACCAGGGGCTGAAAGCGCCCATGCCGGGCGGCAGCCAGTGCCCGCCCATGAGCGGAAAAGTATTGTAGATCAGTCCGGCGCGAAGTCCGGCCACAAAAGCGCCAAAAACAATGGTGCACGCCAGCAGCGTCACTAACGCCGCGTAAATGCGCCCCAGTGGCCGAGCGTTAGTAGCCGGTGGCCACAACAAACGCAGCGCTAGTACGAACATGGAGGCATAGATTATGAATGCCAAGGACAAGTGTGCAGCGAGTCGATAATGACTGACACGCGGGATATCCACCAACCCGCTTTTCACCATAAACCAGCCCATATAAGCTTGCGCAGCGCCGAGAAACAAAATGCCTAGCAAGGGCCAACGCAATCGCGCGGGTATTGCGCCGCGCAACCAAAACCACAACAAGGGCAATGCGAATACCAGACCCAACACGCGCGCCAGTAATCGGTGTCCGTATTCAAAGCCAAAAATGAGCTTGAATTCCGACATGCTCATGCCGTGATTGACCTTGGTGTATTGCGGACTTTCCTTGTATTTGGCGAACTCGGTCGCCCAAGCTGCATCGTTTAGCGGCGGTAGCGTGCCGGTCACTGGGCGCCAATCAACGATCGATAGACCCGACTCGGTGAGTCGCGTGGCGCCGCCTAACATCACTAAGGCCAGCAGCACCACGCAACACAACATTAACCATCGACCAATCGCACGCTCATCGGCTACTTGAGCGGTAGAAGCTGGGGCGGTGCTGATCAACGACGTAAAATCCTGGGCTTGGAGCGTAAATTAGGCCAGCAACCCAGTCAATTTGGCGTGCTCTTCGCGCAAGGCTGCGGGGATCCGATCGCCATAACTGTCCAGATAGTTGCCAATTTCCGCAATTTCGCGGCGCCAGCCTTCGGTGTCAACGGCCAACATCGTCTGCACTGCAACAACGTCCTCCAGTCCGTGCAAATCCAGGTCTGATGGTCGCGGCAAGTGGCCGATCGGCGTATCGACGGCACCCGCCCGGCCTGCGCAACGCTCGGTAATCCATTGCAGCACGCGCAAATTCTCCCCAAAACCCGGCCAAAGGAACTTGCCATCGCTGCCTTTGCGGAACCAATTGACGTGGAAGACGCGCGGTAGGTGGGTCAAGCGCTCGTTGAACGACAGCCAATGCCCAAAATAGTCAGCGAAGTTGTAGCCGCAAAAGGGCTTCATTGCCATCGAATCACGACGCACAACGCCGACTGCGCCCGTCGCGGCTGCCGTCGTCTCGGAGGCCATCGAAGCGCCGACCAACACCCCGTGATTCCAGTCGCGGGCTTCAAACACCAGCGGTATCAGTGACTCACGGCGACCGCCGAAAATGATTGCCGAGATGGGCACGCCGGCTGGATTGTCGGCCTGTGCGGTGAAACTCGGGCACTGGCGCATGGACACCGTGAAGCGCGAATTCGGGTGCGCGGCCGGGCCATTCGCCGGGTCAAACGGGCGACCCTGCCAGTCCTGGGCAGGTTGGGCATCGGAGAGGCCTTCCCACCAGGGTTGGTTGTCTGCCGTCAGCGCGACATTGGTAAAGATGGCGTCGTGACCTAAGGTCTCGACCGCATTGCGATTGGTCTTGCGGCTGGTGCCCGGCGCCACGCCAAAGAAGCCAGACTCCGGATTGATGGCATACAGCCGCCCATCGGGCCCCGGATGCAGCCAGCAGATGTCGTCGCCGATGGTCCATACCTTCCAGCCCGGGTGAGTTTCTGGCGGGATCAGCATTGCTAGATTGGTCTTACCGCACGCCGATGGAAACGCCGCAGCGATGTAATAAATCTCGCCGGCTGGATTTTCGATGCCGACGATCAGCATGTGCTCGGCCAGCCAGCCTTCTTCGCGCGCCTGCCAACTGGCAATGCGCAGCGCGTGGCACTTCTTGCCAAGCAGGGCGTTGCCGCCGTAGCCTGAGCCAAAGCTCTGAATCAGCAATTCTTCAGGGAAATGCACGATGAAACGGCGCTCGGGGTCTAATTCGCCGATTGAATGCAGGCCGCGTACGAAGCGTTCCTCGCGCTCAATGCGCGCCAACGCGGCCGTTCCCATGCGCGTCATGATGCGCATATTGGCGACCACGTACGGACTGTCGGTGATTTCCACACCACAGCGCGAATACGGCGAATCGATCGGACCCATGCAATAGGGGACCACATACAGCGTGCGTCCGCGCATACAACCGGCAAACAGCGCGTCCATTTTGGCGTGTGCAGCGGCCGGCGCCATCCAGTTGTTGTTGGGGCCGGCAGCGTCGGCGTCGCGTGTGCAAACGTATGTAAGGTGCTCAACCCGCGCGACATCGCTAGGATGCGATCGATGCAGGAAAGAGTCGGGATGGGTTTGCGGATTGAGCGGCAAAAGATCGCCGCGACTGACCATCAAGGCCTCCAGGTCGCGTCGTTCATGTTCGCCGCCATCGCACCAGTGAATTTGGTCTGCTTGCGTCAAAAGGGCGACTTCTGCGACCCAGGCGTTCAAAGTTTCTAGCTGCGAGCTCATTGCAATTCCTGAAAAATCAAAAACTTAGCGACACGCGCGAAACGGTCATGCGGCGGAACATAGCGGCAGTAGCGAATAAATTCAATTAATCGCTAGTTTATTGTTCACTTGTGCGCCTTTTTTGAGCTTTTTTGCGCGGCTGAACGTCTCGTCCATCTTCAGGTCGAACTACCTGATTGCGCCAGTGATCTGGTAAGACCATCGAAATCGCCGGTGGTGTTGACCTAAAGGGAAACTCCTCCGCACTTGCTTAGTGAGCACGTCCACATCCCGCCCGTTCATCGCAGCGTTTGCGCCCTCTTGGTGTTCACCAGTTTCCTGGCCTCCAGCGCCAACTCGGCTGAACGCATAACTGAACGCCGCCGTCATTGCCCCATTTGCAAACTTCCCACCACTGAGTTCCGAGCTTGTCCCGCCCACCAAAGCAGCGACAAAGGTTTGTGCTGTGCCGTTTTCGATTTGGGCGATGCCGGGGGCTCCGCCAGATCGAACGCTTAGGCAGCAAACCCCGACAGCAGATCGTCGCGTTCATTGATGCATTGTGACGGCGGGACAGATCAAGCAGAAGGCGGGAGGGTAATGTGACGTCAGCCGTGGACAAGTAAGCCCGGCGCGCCACTGGGCGTCCATTTACTGTTTAACTCCCAGACGTTGAGCAAGCGCCATTCCGCCCGACAACGCGAGATGCGCACCCACCACCAAAGCAATCTCTAATCCTTTCGATGATAGGAAAAAGGCATCATCGCGCAGCATCAAGCCTATGTACCAAAGCAAACAGGGAACAAAGATTACTTGGGACTTTGACTGTCCATAAATAATTCCACACCGACGGGCTGATGGTGTTTCGGCGCTTCGCCGATGCCGGTCACGCGCACACGGTTCTCGAGACCAGCGGAGGCCGCGCAGCCACTGCGATCGACGGTGCAAAATGGGCCAACGTCGTCCTCGCAAACGTCAAACGAAGCATCAGTGGCACCTACCATTCGGTCCGGCAATCCAAGTACGCTCGCCGCTACTTCGGCGAGGCCGCCTATCGGTTCAACCGCCGCTTCAAGCTTCGCGAGATGCTGCCACGCCTTCTCCGCGCCATGACAACCTGCTTGCCGTGTCCAGAGCCGCTCGTGCGCAAGGCAACCAATTTCTCAGCTGAGGTTCGACGCTAATCAGGAAGGCTTTAACTCGCTCGATCAATAAACCGCCCACCGATATGCGCCATAACTGTAAGCACCAGATGCGCAATCACAACCATTCCAAGCTCCAGCCCTCTTGACCCAAGAAGATAAGGCTCACCTCGTATCAAGATGGCGACATACCAAAAGACGACTGGAACCAAAACAACTTGTGACCCACGAATCTTTCCGACCGCCCAAATAATATTCAATATCTGCAGCGAAAAGGCGAGGAAAATCAGAAGCCAACCAATAATGAGTGTAATCATGGCGTCAACACCCTCTGCCCGATAAGTCCCTTCCAGGCTTGCCATCCACATGGGTAACTCAAGCGATTTGCAGAGACCTGAATTGTATTTGCAGTTTCGTAACGGTACGTCGCCCTTGTGCCTGAGAGCCACCAACTCGACGTACTTCGGCCGCCGACCATGTACCATGGTCCTGTAGCGCCCCAACGAGTGACCGTCACCGCGCTTCCGAAGCGCACTGCACCTGTGAACATTCCACCCATGCCAACCACACCGTTGGCCATGCCACCCTATTCGCCGTACCTATACTCATTAGAGCCAGTATCTACAGACCCAATATCCCATTGATCTCGAATATATCCCGTTAGGTTCATTGACAAGGCATCCCTAGCCGGCGGCAAAGTCAACCAAGCCTTGCGGTAACGACGGGGGCTGAAAAGCAATCAAGCCTTCAGTCTGAAGCGGATGCGCATACTCCGCATCAATTACGGCATCCATCTCTGCGCTGGACATTCGACCGCCGCTGCCTTTGCCTTGAGCAACGCTGGCGAACGCATAACTAAACGCCCCTGTCGCTGCACCATTTGCAAACTTCCCACCACTGAGTTCCGAGATTGTCCCGCCCACGATAGCAGCGACGAAGGTTTGTGCTGCACCGTTTTCGATTTGGG
>CAZLSB010000039.1:3619-21394 GCA_964561825.1 uncultured Xanthomonas sp. | reverse complement strand
GACAAATCATGCGAAGACTTTTGTGTGTTTGGTTCCGGCTCGTCCGGCTTAGGTTGAATGAAATAGGCGATTCTGCGCTGTTGTTGTGGGTGGGTTGTTGGTGGTTGCCGGAAACGACGAGAAGCCGGAGGGTTTAAGCCCTGAAAGGGCGAACTAAGCCCTGGGTTGCTTTGCTGTGCGCGTCGGAGCCCTGAAGGGGCGATCCAATCGGCCAAGGAATAGTGGCAATTGCTCGAACTGCACGCGATCAAATTCAACAGAAACTATTGATGGGGTTGAACATAGTTCGCCCCTTCAGGGCTCGTCGTCTTTTGCGCATTCCGTCCCCAGGGCGTTGCCTTGGGCTACCTTGGTTTGCCCGGTTGGGGCGCACAGCAAAAGCGCCAGGCAAATCCGCAGTTGCCAGCCCTGGGCGATCTGATTCGCCCCGCTCCCGGCTCGGCGCCTTCGCTCGTTACCCGAGTCCCCAACGCCGATCCGGTACCTCTGACACTCCACATCAGTTTGATTGGCACCCGCAACCACCCACCACCAACCAACCCTATACTCATAGCTTGCTTGCCTACTGGGCCACGCCATGCGCACGTCTTTTGCTCGTTTTGTCATTGCTTGCGCTCTGCTTGCCGCGTTGGCCGCGTGCGGCAGCAAGGGGCCCTTGGTTTTACCTAGCGACGATGCGCCTAAAGCGGAGCAGCCGGCTTCGTGACCGGTTTACGCTTCACCAAGATGCATGGCGCCGGTAACGACTTTGTCATTTTGGATCGATTATTAGGCGCAGCTTGGCCAGACACCGCGCTGGCGCGGCGTTTGGCGGATCGCCACTTTGGGGTTGGCTGCGATCAAATCATGCTGATTGAGCGCGCCGTAAACGTCGGCAGCGCTTTTGCCTATCAAATTCTCAACGCCGATGGCAGCAGCGCCGGCCAATGTGGCAACGGCGCGCGCTGTGTGGCGCGCTATTTGCGCGATCGGCACAATCTGGCCGATGGCGCAATGTTGGACAGCCCTGGCGGGGTGATTGTGGTGCGCTTTTTGGCCGAGGATCAAGTCGAATTGGCGCTTGGTGTGCCGCGACTGCAACCGTCTGAGGTGCCGTTTTTGTCGGCCTCTAGGTCAACTCGCTATGCGTTGGATGTGGCCGGCCAGCGGGTGCAGATCAGCGCATTGTCGATGGGCAATCCGCACGCGGTGTGCATGGTCGAGCGCGTCAGTGATGCGCCAGTGGCAAGCTTAGGCCCGATGATCGAAACTCATCCGCAGTTTCCCGATCGTGCCAATGTCGGTTTTGTTGAGATCGTCGATCGTGCGCATGTGCGTTTGCGCGTGTGGGAACGCGGCGTCGGAGAAACCCTGGCCTGCGGCAGTGGCGCTAGCGCGGCGGTGGTGGCGATGCAGTTGTTGGGCGCCGTTGACCAAAACGTGGTGGTCGATTTGCCGGGTGGACGGCTGCGTGTGCGCTGGCAAGGTGAGGGCTGCACGGTCTATCTGGCCGGCCCGGCCGAATTTGTCTTTGATGGAGAGTTCTACCTGTGAGTGATTATCTGGATTTGAACCCTGACCATATTGCCGGCTATTTGCGCCGCCATAGCAACTTTCTGGCCGAGTATCCGGATCTGGCCCTCAGCCTGATCATGCCGCGCGAAGCGGGCGTAGCGACCTCGATCACCCATTATCAGTTGGAAGTGCTGCGCGAGAAAAACCGATCAATGAGCCAGCGGCTCAAGGATTTGGTGACCGTGGCCGAAGAGAATCAAGCGCTGGTCGGTCGGGTGCACCAATTGGCGCTGCGCATGCTACGCGCCAGCAGTTTCACCGATACGGTGCTCGCCGTGGCGGCCAGCCTGCGGGAAGATTTTCACACCGATCTGGTGCGCATTTGTCTGACTGGCATGCCGCGCTTACGCCTGGCTGAGGCTTGGCTGATCGAAGTGGACGCAGCGCGGCCCGAACTCGCCGCATTTAGCGAGTTGCGTAAAAGCCAGGAGCCCGTCTGCGGTCGCCTAAAACCGGAACTGCTGCAGTTCCTGTTTGGCGAACTAGCCGGCGAGGTGTCTTCGGCGGTGTTACTGCCGTTTGGCAGCGCTGGATTTTTAGGAATCGGCAGTGCCGACCCGAATCGTTTCCATCCGGGCATGGGCACGGTTTTCCTGCGCCAGATTGCCGAATTGATCGAAACCGCGTTGCTAGCGGCGGCGGCGCGTTAGGGAAGCTTGACAGTGGCGCGAAGCATCAATGGGTCCGAGCCGTGCGCGGACGCTTGCGCGCTTCGGCGGCCAAAAGCGTTCGACCGATGAAGCGCAGCTGGAACCCACCACGGCTCAATCGATACCGTGAGATTCATCCGCGTGCATTGTCGGGCTCTGGTAAGAGCGCGCTTGCGCGCGGCGCAGATGAAACACAAAAAGCAAGGAATCGCGAGCAAGCTCGCTCCCACCGGCAAAAAAAGAGCGCTCGCCATGAACACCGCAACTGAATCGCCCACACTCGCGGCCGTCTGGTTGCAGCCGATCGACGACTTTTTGTCGTACCTGACCGTTGAGCGGCGCTTGTCGCCGCGCACCACCGGCACCTATCGCGATCAGTTGACCGAAGTGGCTTGGGCGTTGACGCGTGCGCAAGTGGGCGACTGGCAGATGGTGCGCCGCGATCAGATACGCGCGGTGATCGCTGGCGCGCATCGGCGCGGATTGGCGCCGCGCAGTTTGGCGTTGATGCTGGCGGCGACCCGCAGTTTCTACCGCTGGTTGCGGCAGGCACGCTTGCCCGACTTGCTGAATCCGGCGCAGGGCGTGAAACCACCGAAAGTGGGCAAACGCTTGCCATCCGTGCTGGACGCCGATGCGGTGACTCGGTTGGTGGAAATCCCCGCTGATGAGCGCTTATCGACCCGTGATCGGGCTCTACTGGAGCTCTTTTATTCCAGTGGTTTGCGCTTGTCGGAAGTGGCTGCGCTGCGCTGGGGCGATCTGGATCTGGCCGATGCCAGCGTGCGGGTGCTCGGCAAAGGTTCCAAAACGCGCATTGTTCCGATCGGTTCACTGGCCATCGAAGCGCTCAGCGATCTGGCTGCTGTGCACGGTCAAGCCTTGGACCAAGCGGTGTTCGGCAACGGTCGCGGCGGCGCCTTGAGTCCGCGCGCCATCCAAGCGCGGGTCAAATATTGGGCGCAACGCCAAGGCATTTGGCAACGCGTGCACCCACATTTGCTGCGCCATTCTTTTGCCAGCCATTTGCTGGAATCGAGCGGTGATTTGCGCGCCGTGCAGGAATTACTCGGCCATGCCGATATTGGCACCACGCAGGTTTACACCCACCTCAACTTTCAGCACCTTGCCGAGGTCTACGACCGCGCGCACCCCAGGGCGAAGCGCAAAACCCCAGTGTGAGAGCGCTCCTCTAGCTCAAATCGCGTAGCCAAGGCGCTCAATCCACGGTTGCAGCGTGGCGAGCGGCGCGCCTGCAAACCACTGGCGATAGCGCTGCCAACGGCCGACGGCGCGTTGGTTCACCGGTTGCACCACTTGTGCGTAACTGGGCGTGCTGATGGCGCCCTTGCGGCGCGCGTGTTCGGTGAACGACAGCAATTCCGCGTGCCAGGGCAAATCCAGAAAACCAAACAGCGCTTGGCCCGTCGTGCTGACATCGGCGACCAAATCCTCGTAGCGCACGATAAACACCGGCAGCTGCAAGTGATCGGCATAGGTCTGGTAATGACTCATCACGCGGGCGTACATCTGCGCGGTGCTCAGCAGCGTCTCGAAGGTGATCGAAAACGCTGGCGATCGAAAATTCTGCATATAACAGCTGAGCACCACATCGCAGGGATGGCGCAAAGCGAGCAGCACTTGCGCTTGCGGGAAGAGCGTGGCGACCAGCGGCAGACGCACCAGATTGAGCGGATTTTTATCCACCGCGCGGCGCTGGCCTAACTGCGGCAACACGCGCGCTACATCGCGAAAATAGTGCTGGCGCAGCGCCACCCAATCGGCTTCGCGCAAATCGCCTAAGCCTTCCGGATAACCCGGCGCACGTTCGCCCATACGGGTAACCAGGCGCTGCAGAAAGGGTTGCTCGTCAAACGACGCTAATGCGGGGTGGGCGTCTAGTAGTTGTTCCAACAAAGTGGTGCCGGAACGTGGAAAACCGACCAGAAACAACGGGTCAGCCGGATCAGTCTTGGCGCTGGCAAAGCGCCGCGGCTGCAGCGTGGGTACCGGCAAATCTAGCACCGCCAACAAACCGTCGGCCTGCGGTAGCGCGCTATGCGTGGCGATCACCTGCGCGTGACGCTCTGCGTGGCCTGCGGCAAAGGCGCGCATGGCCGCATCAATATCACCCAGCGCATCGCAGCAGCGTCCGAGCTTCAGCCACAAATCGCCGCGTGTGCTGGCATCGCTGATTGACCCTTGCAGCAATCCTTCCAAGCGCTGACGCGCTAGGTGTTGATCGCCGCGCCGCGTGGCCAGTTGCGCTTCCAGCTCCAGCAGTAACTCCAGTTGTCGCGGATTGAGGAAGGCACGTTGCTGGTCCAAGGTGGCCGCGATCGCCAGCGCCTGCGGCAGCCGGTTGCAACGCTCATGCACCGCCGCCCAACCGAGCAAGGCATCCGTGGCTTCCGGCGCCTCGCGCGGCACCTGCTCAAAACACGCTGCGGCGTCCTCAAAAAAACCAAGCTGTAACAGTAAGTTGCCAGCGTCTACCGAGATCGCTGCTGGCAGCTGCTTGCTGCGCAAGGCATCAATGGCAGAGCTTGCGGCGTCATAGTCGTCCAGCATCACCAGCACGCGCGCCCGCAGCAGTGCAAACTCCGGATCCTGCGGACAGCGCTGCCAGGCGATCTGACTGTGCGGCAAGGCGCGCCGCGGCTCGCCGTGCGCAATCAGCGCGCGGGCCAGCGCGTAGTGCAGCTCGGTGCCATCGCCGCCGCGCTGCAGCGCGCTTTGTAAAGGCACCAGCGCCTCGCGTTCGCGGCCCAATTCACACAGGCAATTACCCAGATTGCTCCAATGTTCGGCGATATTGGGCTGTAGTTCGACCAGCTTTTGATAGAGCGGCAGCGCATCGCTAGCGCGCTGTTGCTGGCTCAAGCTGATCGCCAGCACGGCCAATGCGTTGGCATCGTATGGATTTTGCTGGACGGCCAGCCGCGCCCAGTGTTCGGCGAGCGCCGGCTGCGCGTTTTGCAAGGCCGCCAGCGCCGCGCCCAAATCGATAGGGTGTTGCTTAGGCGCTGCCATGGGACCTCCATTGTCACGTCTGGGGGTAGAGTGTGCAGAATAGCCGGTGATTTGGGCGGGGATAGCAGCCTGTCGGGCTGTGCCGGCGAGTGCGCCGGAAGTCCTTTTGGCGATCGTTGTCTACTCATTCTTGGATTGATTTTGAAGGCTTCCGCTTTATTTTCGAGTCTGCGCTAGCACATGACAAAAACCACATTCGAGTTTGAAAACCGATTGCACGCCGCGCAGCAGACTTTAGGCGGCCAGCCTGCGGCCGCCGCGCGTTTGTTTGATGCGCTGCTGATCGAACAGCCGACGTCGGTTGCGGCGCGTGTTGGGCGCGCACGCTGCGCGATGCTCGCCGGCCAACCGGCGCTAGCCATCGAACACTTGCAGTTAGCCGCTAGCGTGGCCCCGGACAACGCCGCCGTTGCGCGGAGCTTGGGTGTCGCGCTGATGGCGGTGGGCGCGCTGGACGGCGCCGCGGCGCAGTTGCAGCGAGCGCTGCGCTTGCAACCGCAAGATCCGCTCAATCAACTGCACCTTGGCCAGGTACTGGAACGTCAGGGCCGCCTGCTTGCCGCTGCACAAACCTATTACCGAGCGCTGCTCAGCGCACAAGCGCGCGGTTTGTGGTTGCACGAAACATCCACCCCGCCGCATCTGCAAGCGGCCGTGCTGCGCGCTATGGACCTCGTTGATCGCGAGCGCCGCCGCACGCTGGAAGGTGTGCTGCAACCCTTGGTGGACAGTCACGGAGCGGCGCCGCTGCAGCGCGTCAAACGCTGTTTGGAAGGGCATCTGAAAACGCTGTCGCTATTGCCCGCCGATGCCCTACAACGGCCACGTTTTTTGTATTTTCCCGATCTGCCAGCGCCACGCTATTTCGAGCGTGCGCAGTTTGCTTTCGCGGATCAATTGCAGGCCGGTTTTAGCGCACTGCGCGAGGAAGCCTTAGCGGTCGACGATGCCTTAACGCCGTTCTTGCAGGTCGATTCGGCCGAACAACTGGCGCGCTTTTTGGGTGGCGAGCGCACGCCCGCGTGGGATGCGTTTTTCTTCTATCGAGATGGCAATCGCTATGCAGAAAACCACCAGCGCTGTCCGCGCAGCGCGGCGCTGTTGGAAGCCTTGCCTTTGGTGCGGATTCGCGAGCACGCACCCGAGATTTGTTTTTCGGTGCTGGCGCCCGGCACGCACATCTTGCCGCACACCGGGGTGAGCAATTTGCGCGTGGTAGCCCACTTACCCTTAGTCATCCCGAGCGATTGTGCGCTTGAAGTCGGTGGCCAGATGCACGCCTGGCGCGAGGGTGAGTTGGTGGTGTTCGATGACACCTACGAGCACCAAGCTTGGAACCGCAGCCCGCAACGCCGCATTATCTTGCTGATGGACACCTGGAATCCGTACCTGAGCCCCATCGAACGCGATGCGCTGGCCGCGCTAGTCGCCGGCATCGGCGACTTTAATCGCGGCGAGATGCAAAGCTGAGGGTTGATCCCAAGAGCGGAGTGAAGCGCTAGGTCAATGCAGAAATGTTGATTAAGTCAAATGCTTGGGCTTGCTGCGCTACGCTCTCCACGGACGACGCACATTAGTCACTAACCAGTTTAGTCTTGACAAATTATGCGAAGACTTTTGCGTTTGGTTCCGGCTCGTCCGGCTTAGGGAGTTAACCGATGGCTGCTGTTGGAATAATCCGCATTGCGGACGATTTTTGGAATGTACGTGGGTCGTTCAAGATTGCTGGGCTGGTTGATATCGGCACGCATATCTCATTGATTCGGCTCGCTAACGGCAAGTTTCTGTTTCTTGATTCGTATACCTTGAGCGATAGTCAGCTAGAGGAAATCGAAGCCATCACCGGGGGTAACAAGAAGATCGAAGCGATCCTAAACTTGCACCCGTTTCACACGGTGCATGTGCAAAACATGCACGAACGCTTCCCGAAAGCCAAGCTATTTGGCACCGCACGTCACCTGAGCAAGTTTCCCGCTTTGCCTTGGCAAGAGCTGCGCACCGAACAGCCTAAATTGCATGCCAAATTTGCAGATGACTTACAGTTTTCCGTGCCTGCCGGGGTGGATTTTATTTCTGCCAACGAAAACGTGCACTTTTCCTCCGTGTTAGCGCTGCATGCTGCCAGCCAAACCATACATGTCGACGACACGCTGATGTATATCCGCCTGCCAATGCCCCTGTCCTGGCTGGGTTTTCCCGATGCCTTGAGCTTCCACCCCACCCTGAGCAGTGCGCTGCAACAACGCGCCGGCGCCGCGCAGGATTTTCGTCACTGGGCAGAACAGCTGATCGACACCTGGGGCGACGCTAAGCACTTATGCGCGGCGCACAGCGCGCATTTTGCCGGCAGCAAAAAACATCCACTTCGGGCGCGCTTGCGCAAGGCACTCGATAAAGTCAGCGGCACGCTGCGCCGCCATCAAGGTAAATTCGGCTAGCAGCCTGTCGGACTTTGCGCGTGAGCTGCGTTGTGTGGCGCAACGGACGGATGCAAGGCGCGGCGCGCAGCCAATGGTGCTTCCATGGGCAAGGGTCGCAACGCCGCAGACGCCGTTGCGACGGCCAACCAGTACATCGTGTTTGCTGAGAGCAGCAGCTCTGGGAGCGAGCTGGCTTGCGCTCAGTGCTTTCTGTGTTCTCATCAGCACCGATCGCGCGCCCCGCGCGCCCCCACCAAAAACAATGTAATTGGTTGATTATCAGAACCTTAATTGATGCAGAAAAGTCGTTAATCCTCTCTTTGCCTCCCGCCCGCATCCGCACCAAGACACTCCATTGAGTAGATCGCCGATGAACCTGAATAGCCGATTGTGCTTGCTCAGCGTGGTGCTTGCCGCGTTCCTTGCAAATAACCCAGCGACGGCCGCTGAGCGGTGTTTTTCCAACCTCAATCTGAGTGTGCCGAACAGCACCGAAGGTTTGTACGTGAATTTGGTTAGCGGCGTTTCGGCGCCCAATGAAGGCGGCGCGCCGGGCTTTGATATTGATATTTACGCTGCCGCGAGCACCAATCCGTCGGGTCAGTTGCGCTTTTATTGGGGACCAGAAAGCAGCGGCGGCGCCGGTGTCGCGCTGCTTGCCGACACCTACGCGGTACTCGCAGCGGGCCAGCTCATTGGGCCAAATTCCTTATTCACGCGTGCTGCTTTCACTGGCAATACCGCCGCTTGGCAAGCCGGCGTGACGGGTTATCTGGGGCTGCGTTTTCGCAATGAAAGCGCCCAGGCCATTCATTACGGCTGGCTGCAACTCAGCACCTCGGCGGCGCTCGGCTTTCCGGCCACGATCAACGGCTGGTGTTATGAAGACAGCGGCGCAGCGATCAGCACGCCAGACGCCGATGTTTATTTCAACAGCGGCTTTGAGTTTTAGTGGTGGATTTGCACACGCTTACAGAGCACTCGCGGCATCGCATTCTGTTTGAATGCGTATCGGGCAGCCGCGCTTATGGCACTGCAAATGCCGATAGCGATACCGATATTCGTGGTGTGTATGCGCAGGCACCCAGCGAATTCATCGCGCTGCTCGCACCAACTGCGCTCATTGCCGATGAGCGCCACAACACGGTTTATTACAGCCTGCGACGCACGCTGGAGTTATTGGCCGTGGCGAACCCAAACATCCTGGAACTGTTGTATATGCCGGAGGATTGTGTGCGGTTCGACTCGCCGGAAATGCGCCGTTTGCGCGAAGTGCGTGCCATGTTCATCACCCGCCAATGTGCCGATACCCATATTGGTTACGCCTTCAGCCAAATTAAAAAGGCGCGCGGCCAAAACAAATGGATCAATCAACCCAAACCGCAGAGCGCACCGCGCAAAGAGGACTTTTGCCAAGTACTCACCCGCGCGGCGCTGGCCGGCCTGCAAGGCGCGCCTTGCCGACCGGTGGCACTGGAATGTAGCGAAATTGAGCTTACGCAGTGCCACGCGGCGCGTCTGGAGCACGCGCAGGACATCTATCGTCTCTACGACTTTGGCAAAACTGCACGTGGCGTTTTTCGCGGCAATAGCATCGCACTGGAATCCATCGCGCTAGACCAGGAATCGCCGCGTTTTGTCGGTTTGCTGCTGTTCAACGAGCGTGCTTGGCGGCAAGCTATAGACGAGCATCGCAACTATTGGACTTGGCGCGCACAGCGCAACGAGGCGCGCTGGCGTCAGCAAGAGGCGGGTGAACTCGATTACGACGCCAAGAATTTGATGCACACGATCCGCTTGCTGCTGTCCGGCGAGTCGATCCTTCTACATGGTTGGCCGATCGTGCGCTTTACTAATTCGGCGCGCAGCACGCTGCTGGATGTGCGCGCCGGTCGGTTCAGCTATACGCAGGTAATGGAGATGGCCGCGCAGATCAAAGCGCGCTGCGCGGCGTTGCGCGACCGTGCCGATCTGCCGGAGGACTGCGACGCTGCTGCGGTCGACCATTTGCTGCGTGAACTGACTCAAAGCTGGGAGCAACGATGTCTGTAGAACTTGCCATCGCCAAGGCTATTGCTGAAATCGAAGCGCGTCACGATGTGCGCGTGCTGTACGCCGCCGAATCGGGCTCGCGCGCCTGGGGCTTTGCGTCACCTGACAGCGATTTTGATGTGCGCTTCATCTACGTCCACCAGCGCGACTGGTACGTCAGCATCGACGAACCGCGCGATGTAATCGAAGCGATGTTGCCCGGCGATCTGGACTTGTCGGGCTGGGATTTGCGCAAAACCCTGCGCTTGTTCTTGCGCTGCAATAGCGCGCTGAACGAGTGGTTAGGCTCACCAATCATCTATGCCGAAGTGGGCGATTTGGTCGCACAACTGCGCACATTGCTGCCTTTTGCGTTTCGCGCGCCCGCCGCTTACCACCATTATTTAGGCATGGCCAAAGGCGTGTTTGACGCGCATCTAGCCGGCGATCCAGTACGGCTGAAAAAGGTGTTTTACGTGCTGCGGCCATTGTTAGCCTGCCGCTTTATTCGCGAAACCGGCAGCCAACCGCCCACCGAGTTCGAGCAACTGGTAAACACGGCATGGGTCAGCGCAGCAGAACGCGCGATGATCGCGCAGCTGCGCATCGCCAAAGCAGAGGCCAGCGAAGCACAACGTAAGGAGCTAGACCCAGCGATCCGCGCTTGGTTCGAACAGGAAATCCAGTCCGCCAGCAACGCCAGTGAGACCATCCGCAGCGCAGCTAGCATTCAGACGGCGAGCTTGAACGAGCTGCTGCGCGGAGTGATAACGGGGCTGCGGGAAGGTCAGATCGCCACCAGCAAAACCTAGCAGCCTGTCGGACTTTCCTCGCCAGTGCGCCGGAAGTCCTTTTGGCGATCGTTTTCTACTCAGTCTCGGATTGATTTTGAAGGCTTCCGCTCCACTTTCGAGTCTGCGCTATGCCAAAAGGCCGTCCGGCGGGCTGCGCGTCTGGACGGCTCTGCGCTGCGACGCTAGTCAATGGAAGAGCCATTGCCTGCGCGCCGCGCCTTACAGCCATCCGCTTAAGCTCACAACGCATCTCACGCGCAGCCTGCCAGGCTGCTAGCTTCCCGACCTCCCCCGCGGCGTTCGACGGCGCGCGAAAGCTCTTCTCACCCCTTCGCGCGCTGCTGCAGCATTGCCACTGCCGGCAGGGTTTTCCCTTCCAGAAACTCCAAGAATGCGCCGCCGCCGGTTGAGATATAGCCGATCTGGTCTTGCACGCCGTATTTTTCGATCGCCGCTAGCGTATCGCCACCACCGGCTATGGAAAACGCTGCCGATTGGGCGATGGCCTGCGCGATTGCGCGAGTGCCGGCAGCAAACTGATCCATTTCGAATACGCCCACCGGGCCGTTCCAAACGACTGTCCCGGCATTGGCGATCAGCTCGGCGTAATGCGCCGCGGTTTGCGGGCCGATGTCGAGAATCATCTCTTCGGCGCTAACCCCGTCTATGCCCTCCACCGTCGCTTTTGCATCGGCGGACATCGCAAGCGCGGTAACCACATCGAGTGGCAGCGGAATACTGGCGCCGCGCGCGCTGGCTTTGGCGACGATCGCGCGTGCGGCGTCCAGCAGATCGGCCTCATGCAGCGATTTGCCGACACCATATCCGGCGGCGGCGATGAAGGTGTTGGCAATACCACCGCCGACGATCAACTGATCGACTTTGTCGACCAAACTGCCGAGCAGTTCCAGTTTGGTCGACACTTTGGAGCCGGCGACGATCGCCAAGAGCGGCCGTTTGGGTTGCAGCAGCGCTTTGGCGAGCGCATCCAATTCTGCAGCCAACAAGGGCCCGGCGCAGGCGACCGGCGCGAAGCGCGCGACGCCATGGGTGGAGGCTTGTGCGCGATGCGCGGTACCAAAGGCATCCATCACAAACACATCGCATAAAGCGGCCATGCGCTGCGCCAGGCTTTCATCGTCACTCTCTTCCCCCACATTGAAACGCACGTTTTCGCACAAAGCCAGCGCGCCCGGTGCAACCTCGACCCCATCCAACCAGTCGCGAATCAACGGCACCGGTTGCCCCAGATGCGCGCTTAGCCAATCAGCCACCGGCGCCAACGATGCGGCAGCGTCAAAAACACCTTCCTTTGGTCGGCCTAGATGCGACATCACCAGCACCCGCGCACCCGCAGCCAGTGCGGCGCGAATGGTGGGCAAGCTGGCTTGCAGGCGCTGCTCGCTGCTGATCTTGCCGTTTTTGATCGGCACATTCAGGTCTTCACGGATCAGCACCCGTTTGCCGGCCAATTCAAGGTCGGTCATGCGCTGAAAATCCATCGTCGGCTCCAAAGTTGGCAAGAAAGACCACAAGGATAGGCCCGACCAGCGCAGCGCGCTGCGCTTTTCAAAGCTTCGCGCGAATATTCGTCAGCATTCGCTAGCGCAGCGGCCCCTGTTTGGCGGATGCTTCACCAGAGTTAGCGGTTGGTTTAAAAAAGACGCGGAACAGGGCTATAGCGAATCAGCAAGCAGATTCGGCGAGGCGTTGAACCGATTACGGCGGAAAGGAAGGGAAACCATGGGCCTGTTAGATTTTTTTCGCGGCTTGTTTGGCGGTAGCAAACGTAACGAAGATCGCCGTTTTCAGAATCGCCCGCGCGTCAAGCGCGGCACGCAAGTTCTGATCATTGACGACTCGACCACCGTGGTCACCATGCTGCGGCGCATGCTGGAGCAAAATGGCTACGAGCCGCTGGAGGCTTTCGACGCCGAAAGTGGCATTCAGATGGCCAAGGAAAACTTACCGCGACTGATCTTCCTGGATATTGTTTTGCCGGGCATGAATGGATTTGCCGCGCTGCGCGCACTGCGCCGTGAACCGCTGACCGCCGAGATACCGATCATCATGATGAGCGGCAACGAACAAGCGACCGAGCACTTTTGGGCGCAGAAAATCGGCGCCGACGACTTCATGAAAAAACCCTTTTCGCGCCCCGAAGTATTCGCGCGCGTGGATCGGCTGCTGGGCGTGACGAAGGAATAGCTGTCGATTGCGAGCAAGCGAGGCGAAGCACTGGGCGCGGTCAAAGTCGCGCCTATAGCTCAGTAATAGGTCATCGCCGCCGAATTCAGCAGGCCGACGGTGATCGAACTGCTGGCGACAAAGTTGCCGGCGGCTTGTTCGCCGCGGGCGATGCGATCGGGTAGACCGCTCAGCACCAGCCTCAGCATCAAAAACGTGAGCACCTGGATGGTGAGCGCCACTAAACCCCACAACGCACAATCGAGCAAGCCGATGGCGTTGGTGATGGCCGAATGCAGCGGCAACGCAAAACCCAGCATAGAGCCACCCAAGGCAGTCGCCGCCGCGTTGTTATTCAGACGAATCAGCGTGAACTCGCGCTGCGGCGTCAGGCGCGTGTAGATCAACAAATAGAGCAAACTCAGCCCAATCGCCAAGCCAAAATAGGCCAGAAACGCCGGCAATCCTTGCAAGGAGCTTTCAGCTGATTGCCACATGCCGCTCTTCCGTAGACTTGGGAGGGGGTCAGAATAGCGATAACTGCGGTACACGCGGCACTGGCGTCGCCTTGGTGTAGATTTCGGGCGCTGTCGCCCTTGGATATGCAAACTTGCAGCCAATCGCTCTTTTTGATGCGGTGCGAGTCCAACAACCCTATCTGTTGGCGATGCGCGCTGCCTTCGATTCGGTGCTCAGCGCGGGCCATTTTGTGCTGGGCAAGTCAGTTAGCGATTTTGAGTCGCAATTTGCGCACTGGTGCGGGGTTGAGCATGCCGTGGGTGTCGGCAACGGCAGTGATGCGCTGGAACTGGCGCTGCGCGCGCTTGACGTCGGCGTGGGGGCGCGCGTGCTGACCGTTGCCAACGCCGGTGCCTATGCAACAACGGCGATACGCGCATGTGGCGCGCTGCCGGTGTATGTGGAGATTGATCCAGATAGCTTGTTGATGGATGCCGATGCGCTGGCATGTGCGCTGAAAAGCGCGCCGGCGGCGGTCATCGTCACCCATTTGTACGGCCGTTTGGCCGCGATTGAACGCATCGTTGCCGATTGCGCGGCGCGCGGTATTGCGGTGATCGAAGATTGTGCACAAGCGCATGGCGCGCAGCGCGCTGGCCAGCGTGCCGGCAGTTTTGCGCAAATCGGTTGTTTTAGCTTTTATCCGACCAAAAACCTCGGCGCGCTGGGCGATGGTGGCGCATTAATCACCCGCGACGCCGCACTCGCCAAACGCCTGCGCGCTTTGCGCCAATACGGCTGGACGCACAAATATCAGGTGGATTTGCCGCACGGTCGTAATTCGCGCTTGGACGAATTGCAGGCCGCCCTATTGAGTGTCAAATTGCCCGGATTAGATGCCGATAACCAGCGCCGCCGTAGCATCGCGCAGCGTTTTGATGCGGGTATCGGCCATTGTGAGATTCGATTGCCAAGCGGTCGTGCGGGTTGGGACGATGTCGTGCATCTATATGTGCTGCTGTGCCCGCGCCGTGCTGCGCTGCGCGCGCACCTTGCTGAGTGTGGTGTACACAGCGCGGTACATTATCCGCTGGCCGATTACCAGCAGCCCGCTTGGCGCAGCGCGGTCCACCTACCCCACACTGAGCAGGCCACAGCGCAGGTGCTGAGTTTGCCTTGCCATCCGGCGCTGAATGACGAGGAGATCGCGCGTGTCATCAACGCCGTTAATAGCTTCGTCTGAATGCACCGTGGTGATTCCGGTGTATCGCAATGCCGAAAACATCGCGCCCTTGTTGGAACGCCTGTCGGAATTACACGCCCGGGTAGGCGGAGGCATTGAGGTGATTTGCGTGGTCGATGGCAGTCCGGACGATTCTTACGCGCGATTGGCCAGCGAATTACCTAAACAGGGCTTTGCTTCGCAACTGTTACTGTTGTCGCGCAATTTTGGCTCATTTGCGGCGATTCGTTCTGGCTTGCACGAGGTGCGCACGCCCTTTTGCGCGGTCATGGCCGCCGATTTGCAGGAGCCAATCGAGTTAATCGAAGCATTTTTCAATTGCCTGCGACAAGATCATGCAGACGTGGTGGTTGGGCATCGCACCGCGCGCCAGGACGCGCTCATTGATCGCTGGGCTTCTGGCCTGTTTTGGTGGAGTTACCGACGTTTAGTGCAGCGCGAATTGCCGCCCGGTGGCATTGATGTATTTGCCTGCAACGCGGCATTTCGCGCGCATTTGTTGCGCTTTAGCGAAGCACACACCTCATTGGTTGGGCAGATCTTGTGGTTGGGTTTTAGGCGGGTGGCATTACCTTACGTGCGGCAAGCACGGGAAATTGGGCGCAGCGCTTGGACTTTCGGTCGCAAGCTCAAATACCTGTCAGATAGCGTATTTGCCTTTTCTGATCTACCCATACGCGTATTTACATTACTCGGTGGTTTAGGCGTGCTGCTATCAGTTGTATTATCCTGCATTGTGCTCATCGCCCGCTTGAGTGGCGCCGTTAACGTGCCCGGTTATGCGGCGACGGTTTTGACGATTTTATTTTTTGCTGGGATCAATCTGCTGGGTTTAGGCATAATTGGTTCTTACGTGTGGCGTGCTTACGAAAATACCAAAGCCAGGCCCTTGGCCGTGGTGATGCATACGCAACAGTTTGCGGGAAACGCCGATGAAAACAGCCGCTGAGCAAACGCCACCATGACGGCCTATATCCACCCGCAAGCGCTCTGCGAAAGCACTTTCATTGGTGAGCGCACGCGTATTTGGGCGTTTGCCCATGTATTGCCGGGCGCGCGGATCGGTCGGGATTGCAATATTTGCGATGGCGTATTCATCGAAAATGATGTCATTGTCGGCGATCGGGTAACGATCAAATGCGGCGTGCAGCTGTGGGACGGTGTTCGCCTGGAAGACGATGTGTTTGTCGGCCCGAACGCCACCTTTAGCAACGATCGTTTCCCTCGCAGTCGGCAAATCCCAACGCACTTTCCGCCCACCCTGGTGCAGCGTGGCGCGTCGATCGGTGCCAATGCCACCTTGTTACCGGGCATTAGCATCGGTAGCGGCGCGATGGTGGGTGCGGGCGCGGTGGTGCTACGTTCGGTGCCGGCTAACGCCATTGTCGTGGGTAATCCGGCGCGCATTGTCGGGTACACGGACAGCACGGCGATTAGCCTTGCTGCGCCGACTTTGCCCAATCAAATGCATGGCCTGGTGGTTGGCGTTGAGCTGCGCCGTTTAACCCATGCGGTCGATATGCGCGGCTCACTGGCCGCGGCGCAGGTGGAACGCGAATTGCCCTTTGTTCCGCAGCGCTGTTTTTTGGTGTACGCGGTGCCCAGCGCGGAGGTGCGCGGCGAGCACGCGCATCGGCGTTGCGCGCAGTTTTTGGTCTGCGTACACGGTCAGCTGTCGGCAATGGTGGATGATGGGCAGCAGCGCGCCGAATATCGATTGGATCGGCCGGACGTGGGTTTGTATATCCCGCCGATGATCTGGGGTACACAATATCGTTATAGCGCGGACGCCGTGTTAATGGTGCTGGCCTCTGAAGTGTATGACGCTGACGACTATATTCGCGATTACGCGCAATTCCAGGCGCTCCGGCTAGGTCAGCGCTCATGTTAGGCAGAGGCTTGCGCTTTCTGCTGGTTGGTGGTTTCAATACCATCATCACCTACACGATTTATTGCCTGCTAGTCATTTGGCTACACCCGCAAATAGCCTGGACGATGGTTTTTTTGATCGGTATTTTTTTGGGTTATTACACTCACTCGCGCTTAGTTTTCAGCGTTTCTCTGGCGCGTCGCAAAGCGCTCGCTTATGCACTGGTGCAATTTTTGCAGTACGGTCTGAGCAGCCTTGTCATCTATTTGGGCATTCGCTTTGGCGGCTTGGGCCCGCGTGTTGCCGGCGCGGTAGCTATTGTGATCAATATGCCCATTTCTTTTGTGATCTCGCAGTATGTATTACGTGACCGAGCACGGCCGGTGGAATTGGTTTCGCGATGACCGTAAAGAGTGCATTTAATCCGCAGATTGTTTGGGCCTTGGGCCTACCGCTACTTCTGGTGGCTTTGGTTTACGCGCCGGGTTTTGGCGGTTTTTGGATTGGTGACGATCTCACCAATTTGCATCATTATTTTGTCTGGGCGCAAGATGGCCGCTTATGGTCAGATAGTTGGGCGCGCTTTTTTCAGGGTATTTCGGTAGAGGGCTCGGCCTATCGGCCTTTGTCCATTCTAAGTCTGTCAGCCAATTATGTGCTTGCGGGTAGTGATTATGCGGGCTGGTATGCCAGCAATTATGTCGTGCATTTAGCCAATAGCGCGCTCATCGCGCTATTGGTGTTGCGTTTGGCGGCGCACAATGGTTTGGCCGGGCATCTGGCCGCCGCGTTAGCGGCCTTGTTGTTTGGATTAGCGCCAACCTTGGCGGAGGGCGTCTATTGGCTATCGGCGCGTGCCGATGGTTGGGTTACGCTGTTAACGCTAGGCGCGCTCTTTATATGGATTGGGCCGCCAAAAAGGCAGCCGGTTGCCGGCGCGCCCCTGGTCGATCGCAATTTGAGACGCCAAAACGCCCTCCGGGTGGGCATTGCCCTGTGCTTGCTGATTTTGGGCCTAGGTTTCAAAGAATCAGCGGCGGTATTTCCATTGCAACTGACGCTGCTTGCGTTTTTTTGGCCCAGCCGTTTGGGCGCGGCGCGCTGGCTGATTTTGATCGGCAGCTATTTGCTGCTGATGGGTTTTTTCGTTTGGCGCGCGCATTTGTTTGGGCACGCGTTTTGGGTGTATGCGACGCCCGGTGCTGAAGCAGTGTCAATCGACTGGCTGGGCCGTTTGTACGCCGCCCTGCTGTCGCTAGGGCCGTGGTGGTCGGCGCTCACTGCGCAGGCCAATGTGCTGAGCGCCATGTATTTGCTGATCTTGCCCATCGCCATTTGCTTGCTCATTGTCAGCGGTCGCCATCGACAGCGATTCATCGCGCTGGCCTTGTTCGGCGCCGGCGCTGGCATGGCCTTGGCCACCGTGTTGAACTTGGGCGCACTGTTGCCCCACGGCGAAGGCGGGCGCCTGAGTTATGGGCCGATCGCCTGGTTTGCGCTGGGCATCGGCGTGTTGGCAAGTGGATCGCTCAAG
>CAZLSB010000039.1:0-3609 GCA_964561825.1 uncultured Xanthomonas sp. | reverse complement strand
TGCTGGCACTTGTCGTCTGTGTATTGGCGGGCGCTGCGCTGTTGATTGAACAACTGACGCGGGTTTGGCGCGCGCAAGACAGCCTAGCAGCGTTGGTGGCGGCGTTGCCGGACTACGTTAATCAAAATGGGGGTTACACGCTGTTGCTGGTGCCAGAAACCGACGGTCAAGTTGTCATGTTGCGCAATGGCCAAGGGGCGATGGCCTTGCCACCCTTGCAAGAACACGGTTTGTTGGATCGGCTATTGCCTAGTTTGCCGAGTGATATCAGTGAGCGCCATCTACGCATTGCTGGCGGCATGATTACGCAGTTTGAACAACGCCATTTTCAGCATTTGACCGGTCCTGAGGTAGCGCGTTTATACGACCCCGCCGCGCCGCGCTGGCCGGATAACTATGCTTGCTGGTCTAAGCACGAGCGTCGCATCGTGCCGTTAGCCAAGCCCGATCCTGCCGATGCCGCGGCCTGGGCACAGACCTTACGCGACGCGTTACCCGGTTGTGGCTTGGCCAATTAAGGAAGACCTTTGCCGTATTTGCGCGAGACGATGATTTTTCTGATTGCGGCCGGCATCGTGGTGCCGTTATTGCATCGCCTGCGTATCAGTCCGGTGTTGGGCTATTTGCTGGTGGGCGCATTGATCGGTCCCTATGGTTTGGGTTTGTACGCCAGCGAGTTTCCTATGCTGGCGGCGCTGACCATCACCGATTTGCACGGCGTGCTACATATTGCTGAATTGGGTGTGGTGTTCCTGCTGTTTGTGATTGGCCTGGAACTCTCGTTTGAGCGTCTTTGGGCGATGCGCCGACTGGTGTTTGGCTTGGGCACTTTACAGGTCGCGCTGTGCGCGCTGGCCATTGGTGCAGTGACGTTGCTTTTTGGCAATAGCGTCATCGCGGCGATCTTGCTGGGCGCCTCATTTGCGTTGTCGTCGACCGCCATCGTTATGCAGTTGTTAGCTGAGCGACGTTTGCTTGGCACCCCATTGGGGCGCAGCAGTTTTGCGATTCTGCTCATGCAGGATTTGGCGGTGGTGCCTATTTTGTTCCTGGTCGGTGTGCTGGGTGCCAAAAGCGGCGGCCATGTCGGGCTATTGCTGCTGTTTGCTTTTGCCAAAGCGGCCTTGGTGATGGCGGCCATTTACTTGGTTGGCCGACTGGCGCTGCGCCCGCTGATGCGCTTGGTAGCGCGTACCCGCAGTCCGGAAATGTTCATGGCGGCGATTTTGCTAGTCGCGCTCGGTGGCGCCGCGCTCACCGGCGCGGCTGGTTTATCGATGGCGCTGGGCGCGTTTTTGTCGGGTTTGTTACTCGCCGAAACCGAGTTTCGGCACGAAATCGAAGTCAACATCGAACCCTTTAAGGGTCTATTGCTCGGCGTGTTTTTTCTCTCGGTTGGCATGGGCATCGACGGGCGGGTGATTGTCAATAATGCGTTGCCAGTGTTCGCCGCGGTGATTGGCTTAATTGCGCTCAAGGCATTGATCATTACAATGTTGTGTCGCGCCTTTGGCTTATCGCTCGCGGTATCGGTGGAAACCGGTTTGTTGCTTGGACAAGCGGGCGAGTTCGCTTTTGTCGTCTTGGGCCTGGCGGGCCAAATGGCCTTGTTAGATGAGCAACTTACGCAATTCATGCTGATCGTTGCTGGGCTCAGCATGTTGTTGACACCACCGCTCGCGATCCTTGCCAGAGGCCTCGCGCAGCGCCTTGCAATGCGGGCCACGGCCGGCGCTGCATTTGATCCGGCTGATCTGAACGAGGTCGAAGGGCATGTGGTGATCGCCGGATTCGGCCGGGTTGGTCATGCGCTGGCGCGGGTATTGGACAAGGAACAGATCGGTTACGTAGCGCTTGATCTGGATGCCGACGAGGTGGCGCGCGCCCGCAGTTTGGGTCGGCCGGTGTACTACGCAGACGCATCGCGACTGGACATCTTGCGCCGCGCACGGCTGGACCAAGCGCGCGCGCTGGTGGTGACCATGGACAGCGCCAGCGCCGCCGATCACATCGTCAGGGCGGTGCGCGAGTTTGCGCCGCAGTTGCCGATCTATGCCCGCGCCCGTGACGCCATACATGCCCGTCGTTTGCTGCACCACGGCGCCAGCGAAGTGGTGCCGGAAACCGTAGAAGCCAGCCTGCAGCTGGCCGCGCGCGTGCTGGCCGGCACCGGCATGTCCGACGAACTGGTCGAACAACGCATCCAAACTGAGCGCGACAGCGAACTACGCCGTTTGCGTGCTTGAACCCATCCCCGCTAACATTTGTGAACACAATGCGAAGAAGGGTAATTGGCCGTGCTTGATGACGTAGATTTTGAAGCAGACGAAAGCGACAGCGTCGAGGAGCAAAGCGGTTTAGCGCAGCTACGCAGCGGCGCAAGCACGCTGAGCTCCGCTGCCATCCTGGTTGGCGCGCTAGCACTACTGTTCTGGAATGAAACCTACAGCAAGCGCCATGCCGATGGTTTGCTTGAGGCGGCTGCACAGGTGCAGCCAGCGGGCACCATGATTAACGCGGCGCTGGATGGCAAACCGGTGCATTTAACTGCCAAGGTACACAGTAACGCCGGCGCCAGCGATGCGGTATTCGGCGTGCGCACCGATGGTATTGCCTTGTACCGGCACGTCGAGATGTTCCAATGGATTGAATACCAAGACAGCAAAGGTCGCGGCGCGCAGAAAAAGACCACTTACTATTACGAACAGGATTGGCATTGGGAATACCAAGATTCCAGCCAGTTCCACGAGCCCAAAGGGCATGAAAATCCAAAACCCGCGCTAGAAAGTGACGGTTTTTTTGCCGCCGACGCGCGTTTTGGTCCTTATCGTTTTGATAACAAGGAAGTCGCCGAACAAGCGCTGCGCGATGCCGATTACCCGGATGCACCGGGCAGTCTGGGTAAATGGCCGGTGATCATCGAAAACCTGCCGGAGTTGAGCACTGAACTGACCGCCAAACGCTGGTATACCTTGGAAGCGGGTGTGTATTACCGCGGCAACCAGAACGCAGAAGAACCAGACCTTGGCGATCTGCACGTCAGTTTTTATGCGCTGGCGAACGATTTCCAGCTGACTCTGCTGGCTGCCCAACAGGGTGAGCAACTTCAATCTTGGCGAGCCAGCAATGGCGACCCGATTTTTCTCGCCGCCGCCGGCACGCAATCGGCTAAACAACTGGTCAAGATTGCACAGGGCGATAATGCAAGTCGCACTCATTTTTTTCGTATCGTCGGCTTGATAGCAGCGGTGATCGGTGGCGCCGGCACTGCCCTGTGGCTGGGTGGTTTTTTGACGACGATTCCGGTGGTGGGCAGCTTGGTCAGCTTGTCGCTGCGGGTGGCTGGCGGCTTGTTCGGGCTGCTGGCGGGTTTGGTCACCGTCGTGGTCGGCTGGCTCTCAGCACGGCCATGGATTGCCGGCCTATTGATGGCGCTCATCGTTGGCGCGATCATTTTTGCGATCCGCAAATCGCGCCTCGCCGAGGGACTCGCGCGGCGCGCCAAACGTGCCAGCGCGTTGGCAAACAAAGCAAAAAAACTGGCTGCGCAAGCGCTCGCTAACGCCAGGCCCAATCCGGGTTTGGCGATGGCCAATGCGGGGCCGGGCG
>CAZLSB010000038.1:0-21570 GCA_964561825.1 uncultured Xanthomonas sp. | reverse complement strand
TCAAAAGAATCATGGTGCTATGGGTATTGGCAAGCGGTCAACTGAGGTTTCTAGGTTTAAGGCTCCCTCGCAATGACGAGTCTTGAGGGTTCAGGGCCGATGTGCAGTTTCGGGCTGAAAAAGGACGCTCGCAATGACGAATCAACAGCGTAGGAGATTTATTATTCGAGCCAGGGTTAAAAACTACGAATGCATGGCCTTCAAGCCAAGCGCACGGCTTCGGTCACGTTACTTAAGCTGCGTAACTTGGTCAGCACATTGGCCAATTGGCCGAAATCCGCCACTTTCAGGGTCAGGTGCAGGGTGGCAAAACCGCTGCCGGGATCGTCCTTGCTGTCCATTGCGCCGATATTGATCTGCTCGGCGGCCAAGACGGCACCGACATCGCGGATCAAACCGGTGCGATTGAATGCCGATACGCGTATGCGCACCGCATAGCGGTCATCGCGTTTGCCGCCCCACTGCACATCAATGATGCGTTCCGGCGAACGGTCCGACAGGTTCAACAGGCTTTTGCAGTCGGCGCGGTGCACGCTGACACCGCGGCCCTTGGTGATAAAGCCAACGATGGCATCGCCGGGAACCGGGCTGCAGCAACCGGCCATCACGACTAACAAATTGCCGACGCCTTCAATGATGATGGCGTCTTTGTCTTTGCGCGGGCCAATCGTAGCGCCTAAACGTTGCGTCAGGATTTGCGCGGGATCGGCTTTCGGTTGTTCGGCCTCATGCACCACGCGAGCGATCTGCGCAGGCGACAGATCACCAAGCGCGACCGCCAGATAAACATCATCAACGCTATCTATCTGAAACTTGCCCAGCAGGGGTTCCAGCCGGGCCGGTGTCAACGCGAGACGCTTGAGCTCACGCTCCAGGATCTCGCGCCCGTCGCGCAAGTTTTGCCCACGGTCCAACTTATGAAACCACGTGCGCACCTTGTGACGTGCCCGCGAACTGGCCAGATAACCATGCTGCGGCAAGAGCCAATCGCGCTTGGGCTGGCCCTCTTTCGCGGTGAGGATTTCGACGCGGTCGCCGGTACGTGGCGTAAAGGTCAACGGCACAATGCGGCCGTTGACTTTGGCGCCGCGGCAGCGGTGGCCCACCTCGGTGTGCACGGTGTAGGCGAAATCGAGCACCGTGGCGCCTTTGGGCAAATCGACCACCGCGCCCATCGGCGTTAACAAATAGACCCGGTCTTCCAGCAGTTCGGTCGAAAACCCGGCCAATAGCGCAGCATCGTCTTGGGCTTCATCGCGGCCCTCAAGCAGTTGCCGCATCCATTGAATCTTGCGTTCGAAATCCGCGCCGGCACCGCCGCCTTCCTTGTAGCGCCAATGCGCGGCAACGCCGAGTTCAGCGTGTTCATGCATTTGGTGGGTGCGAATTTGCACCTCCAGCGCCTTGCCCTCTGGACCAATGACGGCGGTGTGCAAAGATCGATAGTCATTGCCCTTGGGCCGGGCGATGTAGTCGTCAAATTCTTTGGAAATCGGCGACCATTGCGCATGCACCACGCCCAAGGCGGCATAACAGGTCGGTACATCTGCGACCAGCACGCGCACCGCGCGCACATCGTAAAGCTCAGAGAAATCAACGGCTTTACGCTGCATCTTTTTCCAGATGCTGTAGATGTGCTTGGGTCGACCGGCCACATCGGCCGCTACATCAGAGTGGCCCAAGGCGCTGCGTAAATCGTCCAATACCAGTTTGATGTAACGCTCGCGGTCGCCACGGCGCTCATCCAGCAGCAGCGCGATACGTTTATAGGTTTCTGGCTGCAAATAGCGAAAAACCAGATCTTCCAGCTCCCATTTGACCTGCCAAATGCCGAGGCGATTGGCCAATGGACCATGGATGTCGGCGGTTAGTTGTGCCAGCCGTCTTACTTCGGCTTCGTCACCGCGACTGGCTAAGCGCAGGCGCACCAGTTGTCTGGCGAGCAAGATGAACACCACGCGCAGATCGCGGATCAGCACTAGCAGCAAACGCCGCAGGCCTTCGGCGCTGGCGTTTGCCGCTTTATGTTGGTGCAGTGGCCAGACTTTTTCAGCTTCCAACTGGCCAATCAACAAAGGCTCGAATGCCGCGCTGTACAGGCGCACGGCGTCGCCAATCACGTCTGGGTTTTGGCTGATCAGCGGAAACCAAGCGGCCGCCAACAAGGTTTCAACGTCGACCTTTAGATCATCAAGCACGTCCAGCGTGCGCACCAATTCCGCCTGATCCGCTGGACTTGCAAGACCGCGCGCAGCCAGACGTTGGTGCACATCCAGCAGCCCCTGGCTCAGGGCCGCGCTGGAATGATGGCGCGACAACCAGTCAGGCAGGGTGTCGGCGGAGGCAGGATCGCGGGCTTTCATGTCGCCCAATTATCCAGAAAAGGAGCCATGAAGATATTGCTTAGAACTGGCTAGGCTCAGGCAACCGAGCACCTCAGGTCCTCGGTTGCCGGTGCTTTGCCCTCAATTAGGCTGGTCATCGTTGGTGATGGTGCCAAGGCCGCTGGCGTCACTGACACCGACCGCGACGACGGATCGAGTACCCAGGTTCACGGTAAAGGTCTCATTGGGCTCATCGGCCGTATCGCCAATCACAAGCACGGAAATCGTTTGGATTTCGCCCTGTGTCCCGGCAAAGGTCAGATTGGTGGCGCCTGGAATAGCGGTGTAGTCAATGGGGGCGGTCGCCGTGCCATCGGCACTTGCCACAGCCACGGTAAAACCGCCCTGCACTTGCCCAGTGAGAGTCACACTGAACTGCGCACTGCTTGAGCCGACATTGCCTTCAGGCAAGCTCACATCGTTGATCGCAAGTGTCGCCGTATCGTCGTTAGGAATGCTGCCAATCGCTGTTCCAACAGAGGCCGTTACGCTGGCATTGGATGGCGTACCCAGCACAACTTCGAAGGTTTCGTCCGCTTCCACAATCGTATCGCCGGTGATCGCAACGGCGATCGTACGCGTCTGGTTTAAGGTGCCGGTGAAGCTCAGCGTGGTGGCACCGGGGATGGCCGTGTAGTCCAACCCCGCTTGCGCGGTTTGATCGGCGCTGGCTACCGGGACGGTGAAACCGCCCTGTACTGCACCAGCCAAGGTGACCGTGAAAACTGCGCTGCTGCTGCCACTATTGCCTTCGACGATCAGCGGCGCGGAAATCGCGATGGTTGCAGTATCGTCATTGACGATAGTACCAACGCCAGTGCCCAAGCCCTTGGCGACGCTGACGCCGACCACCGACGGTGCCCCGATGTTAACCACAAACAGTTCATTCGCTTCGACAATCGTGTCGCCCAGTACCGATACGGTGACGGTGCGAGTCTGCCCACCGGTCCCAGTGAAGTTCAAAAGCGTGCCACCGGGAATGGCGGTGTAGTCGCTGCCGCTGACCGCTGTCACGTTGGCACTGCCGATCGGCACGGTGAAGCCACCTTGCACAGCCCCGGTCAAGGTCACCGTGAAGGTGAAGTTGGTGGTGCCGCTATTACCTTCATTCAGAGTGACCGCGTCGATGGCGATGGTGGCCGTGTCGTTGTTGGTAATGGTGCCAATACCCATGCCATCAGTGGCAGTCACGCCGGTCACCGACGCCGCGCCGAGATTCACCTGGAAGGTTTCGTCGGCCTCAACGATGTTGTCGCCTATGACCGCTACGGAAACGCTTCGCGTCTCAGCGTTATTGCCTGTAAACGTGAGTGTTGCGCCGCCGGCTAGGGCGGTGAAGTCGGTACCCGAGGTTGCGGTTACACCCAGGCTAGACACTGGCACAGTGAACCCGCCTTGTACGACGCCGGTCAAGGTGACGGTGAAGGTCGCATTGACGCTGCCGGTGTCGCCCTCGGTAACCGTCACATCGTTGATCGCAATCGTCGCCGTATCGTCATTGATGATGGTGCCTATGCCGAGAGCGTCTGACGCACTGACGTTGGCATTAGACGGTGCGCCGAGCAACACTTGGAAGGTTTCGTTGGCTTCGACGATGGTATCGCCGGCAATCGGTACCGAGATCGTGCGCGTCTGATTCAATGCGCCGGTGAAGCTGATCACAGTGCCGCCAAGGATTGCCGTGTAGTCAGAGCCTGAGCTGGCGGTTTGATTGGCGCTCGATACCGGGACCGTAAAGCCGCCGTCCACTTCGCCGGTCAAAGTCACCGTAAACACCGCATTGCTGCTGCCGCTATTGCCCTCGACGATGCTCACATCGTTGATTGCGATAGTCGCAGTGTCGTTGTTGGTAATCGTGCCAATGCCGATCGCGTCGCTCGTGGTGACGCCAGCCACAGACGGAGTGCCGAGCAGTACCTGGAAGGTTTCGTTGGCTTCGACGATCGTGTCGCCGATGATCGGCACGCTGATGGTGCGTGTTTCGCCTGCCGTGCCGGTGAAGCCCAAGCTGCTGCCGCCGGTGATTGCCGTGTAGTCCAGACCAGCGATGGCAGTGCCATTGGCGCTGGAAATCGGCACTGTGAAACCGCCTTGCACCGGGTTGGTCAAAGTCACTGTAAAGGTGGCGTTACTGGTGCCGGCATTGCCTTCCGTGACCGTCACATCGTTAATAGCGATGCTTGCCGCGTCATCGTTGACTATGGTGCCCTGACCTTGCGCATCACTGATTGCCGCGCCGCTCGGGCTCGACAAGTTGACGAAGAAAGTCTCGTCGGGCTCCACGCTGGTATCGCCGGCGATGGCAACGTTAACCAGTGCAGTGGTCGCGCCGCCAGCAGTGAAATTGATCGTTTGCGGGCTGATCCCGGTGTAATCCGAACCCGCCAGCGCCGTGCCATCTGTCGTATTGACTACCACGCTAACCGCGCCAGTGTTATTGCTGCGCGTAACGGTAAACAGGAAATTGGTGGTGCCGTTGTTGCCTTCCGCCAGTGCGACATCCGAGATGCTCAGGCTGGTTTGCTGCACTGTAGCGGTCAGCGCAGATTGGTTATTGCCGAGCACGGTTTCGGGGATGGGCGTACTCGGCGCAAAGGCCGCCGCGCTGACCGAAAAACTGCTGCCGTTTGCTGCGCCAGCGTTCATCGTGCGATTGACCGCAAAACTCACATTGGACCCGACGTTCAGCGACACGCCGTCAACCCCGATGTTGCCGATGAACGTACCGCTGACGCCGCAACTGGCGCCAATGCTGGCGGCGCAAGTCCAGGAACCGGTGCTCAGAGGCGCAGGATATCCACCAGCAGCCTTCGGAAACCAGTCGCGCACGCGGACATTGCTTACCGCGACACTGCCGATATTGGCCACATTGACGGTGTAGGCAAAGTTGGCGCCTTGCGAGACGGTATTGGGCCCGTTGATCGAAACCGCCAGATTGGGTGCGCTACCACCAGCGCCGGCTTCAAACCCGTTGGCGAAAAAACCCTCAAATATCACGCCGCCATTGGTGCCTTGGAAGCACGACGCATTCGATGCGGGCGCCATCACACAGCAAGCCAATTGCGGCCCCGCGGTCACCTTAAATAAGGACGGCGAAAAACCATTGGTGACATAATCGTAGTTGGTGATTCCACCAAATAACAGACCGGAACTATCGCCGTTAGGGTCAAAATAGCGTAACGCGACGCGGCTTGAACTGGCCGTGCCGCCGATATCGACGCACAACAACGGCTGCGCCACGCGCAGATTTAGGATCCGCTGGCCGCCCAAAGGGTTCAGATAATCGATCGGCTGCGAGGTGACTAATTCGATTCTGCCGGTGCCATTGATCGATAGCCCGGTTGATCCCGCCAAAATCGATTTCTCGGCCAGCGCTGGCAATGCAGCCAACGTCGAAAACCCAATTGCGATCGCCAGTACGGAACGGAACTGCATGAGTAATTGTCGCCTCAGTTTACGAATAGAAAGCGCGAAGGTGACGAATCGCCAGACGCTAGCCCGATTTTAACCCCACGCGCGTTGATTTTGGAAATCTAAACAGCGCTGCTGAACGGGTGCCATTCAGCGGGTGCTAGCAAAGAGCGCCCGAAAGCGAGGTGCGTAAGCATGTTGATTGGGCTGCAGATCCGCCGAGATTTGCTGAGCGCCGCGTATATCGACGCGAACTTGCTCAAGTTGGGCGAGATCGCGTTCGCCGCCGAGTACATACACCTCAAAACGCGCAGCGGCGCGCATCAACAATGCCTGCGCGTGGGCCTGCGGCACCAAACGCAGGGCTTGTTCATCGGACCACGCCAAAACGCGCTGGAAATCCCCACTCAGATAGGCATTCGCCAGAGGCAGCAAGCGGGCACGCACCTGCGCCGCCAGCGCACCGCGCGCCTGGGCGGCAGTCAAGCCGCGCGCCTTTGCCTCGACGAGGCGAGCGGCACCGTTCAAGCGTTCAATATCGTTGGTGCTGAGCGTGCCGCGCGCTTGTTCGAGCGCTTGGCGCATGGCCTGGATGTCCGCTGCCGGCGCGCTGCTGCCGTCGAGCATGCGCTGGCCCTCGGTCAGGGCGCGCTCCAGGCCAGAACGAGCCTCGGCCAATGCAGTGCCACGCGCCATTCCAATGGCACTGTTTAACTCAGCACCCAGTTTGGAGATGCCCGGCTCCAGCGCCCCAATTTCACCTTCAGCGCGTAGCAGTTCGTCGGAACTGCGCAGTGCTGCGGCGTTACGCAGTCGATCACCCAGTTGTTTGGTTTGGGTGGCCAAAGAATCATACTGACGCCGCCAGTTATTGCGGCCCGCCGCAATGAGCGGATCGTTCACGCTGCGCAGCACATTGCTCAGCGCGGCATTCGCGCGATCCAAACGCGTGCGCAGCGAAGTCAGCTTAACGCCGTCAAATGCGCTGGCCACTGGACGCGCTGCGGCGATCGGGGCCGCAGGCGGTGTGGGCGCCGGCCTTGTATTCGGAGCTGTAGGCGCAGGTTTGACTGGCGTTGCGACTGGCGGGACGGGCGACGTTGCGGGCGTGGCGGTTGCCACCGCAGTACCCAGCTTGGCGCGGCAAGTGCGCACCATCATTGCTTGCCGATCCGCTTCGCGCAGGCCTTTGACCGCATTACTGTTGCGCGCATCCTCCAGCAAACCGAGCGCCGTGCTGCAGTCATTGCGCGAAAACGCCGCCTGCCCCAGGTAGAACTGTGGCAAGTACGGCACGTAACGCTGCCCGTACATGCGAATCTTAGCTTTAGGGTCTGGATTGGGCTGCGCAGCGATGGCCTTGCGCATCAGTCCTTCGACCTTTGCCCATTCTTGACGCTCAGCCGCGGCCACGCCGTCGCGATAATCCGTCTTGTAATCTGCCCACGCGGTGGCGGGAAGTAGTAACAACAAACACCACCAAGCGCGCATCACCAGCCCACCTCACGTAGGAATTGGTCGGCACCGTAGTCGGTGAAGCGCAAAGATAAGTTGGCTAACTTGCCACGCTCGATCACAAAGGCTTCCTGGCGTCGGGCGCCGCCTTGGCTGGCCGCCACGGTGATCTGATATCTGCCCTCTGGCAGGGTCAGCAACAATGGCGTACTCGCTTGCGCCGGCAGGGCCACCTTGCGCCCACCCGCGTCGACAATGCTTTCAATGTTGGCCCATGGCGCGGAGCTGATCGCAATTTGGCCCAAACGGGCATTTTGGTCTGCCGTGCGCTGCGCGAGTTCGGCTTGTTCGCGCTGTGTGCTGATTTCGCGCTGCGCATCGCTGAGTGAGGCCACCGCGCCCAGGCCAGCCAAACCCTGTCCGATTATTGCTAAAGCGGCGTCTGGCTGACCCTTCTTGGCTAAATCCTTGGCGTCTTTGAGTAAAAAATCCACCAGAAACGCACGCATTTTTGTCTGTTCGGCATCGGCCTGACCCAGTTCCCGCAGTTTCGCCAAGCGCTTCAGCAAGTCTGCCAAGCGCGCGGAGTCGAGTGCGCCCTGGCCAAGAATCTGCCGCCACTCGGCAGATAAACGTTGAATCTGCGCGCCAGCGATATCGGCCTTGAGCTTGTTGACCAGACTGAGCAAAGACGCATCCTGCGCGAACACGCTTGCCAGACGTTCAGCATTCGCCAGTGCGCCCACCTCGTCTCCGCCCGCCATGGCGACTTCGATCGACAGCCGCGACGCGGCGAGCGCGCGCGGTTCCAGCGATTTAAATTCGCTGTCATTGGCTAACGCAGGCCGCAAATCCAAGTACAAGCCGATGACGGATTCGCCGCGGCTCAGCGGCGCCCCATCCAACAGCGCTTTCAGGCGGGCAACGCGAGCACGCATTGCCGCCTCGCCGGCCAGACTGGCCGCCAGCGCCGCCCGCTGCTCGGTCAACTGCGCCAACTCGGGCAGATCCGGCAGGCCCTGTGCGATAGCGGTCAGCGTGGCATCCAGCGCGATCAGATCGCGGCGCCCAAGTTCGCTGCTGGCACGATCCACCGCCCCGCGCTGCAAGATTTGCTTTGCGGTGATGGTTTCCGCGTCGGTGGCGTGGACTTTGCGCATCTTGTTCACCGCATCTAGCGCGCTGCCATCAGGCGGTTCAAACAATTTACCCTGCGCCATGCGCTCGGCAAAATCACTGCGCAGTTGGGTAAGCGCCAGCATTTCGGTTTCTGTCGGCGGCTGGGTGCGGGTCGACCACAACAGCAGGCCGGCACTGACGACCATCAGCAACAACGCAAGCGTGAGTATCGGCAGCCAACGGCGCGCCGCGACTGGCCGATCTAGCGCCGCTCGTGGCGCAGGTTTGGCACTGCGCCCGCGCAGGCGTTGCGCCTCCAGCGCCGCTTTGACATCGGCATCGCGCAAGGTATCGAGGGAAAAACCCAAATCGCGCAACTGCTCGGACCACGGCGTATCCGGGCTGAACATCGCCACTTGGCGCAGTGATTCGGAGGTGACGAACACATCGCGCAGCGCGTGGGTAAATGCGGTCATCGTCGCGAAACGTTCTTCGCGCTTTTTGGCCAATAAACGATCCAAAACCGGCTGCAGATCGGCCAAATCTGCCGGAAGCTTGGGCAGCGCCGCGGTTAAGTGCTGCATGCACACCGCAATGGGCGTGTCACCTTTGTACGGCGGTTGCCCGGTTAGCAGCTCAAAAAACATGATGCCCAGCGCGTACATATCAGAACGGCCGTCCACTTCGCCGCCAGAAACCTGTTCCGGGCTCATGTAAATCGGCGTGCCAACAATCATGTTTTCCGCGGTAATGCGGGTTTGCGTCGCGGTTAACTCGCGGGCAATGCCAAAGTCGGTCAGCACCGGCACCCGACCGCCACGTAGCATGACGTTGGCGGGTTTTAGATCGCGATGGATGATGCCAAGTTTGTGCGCTTCCTCCAGCGCGGATGCCACTTGCACGACAATGGCAATCGATTCGCCCACCGATACGCCGACGCGCAACTTGTCGACTAAGGTGCCGCCATCCAGGTACTCCATCGCGATATAGGCCAGATCGCCGACTTTCGCGATGTCATAAATGCCGCAGACGTTTTTATGGGTGATCTTGGCGAGCGTGCGGCCTTCACGTAAAAAACGCTTTTCAGTGCGGTCGGGGTCATCCTCACTGCCAGCGCGCAGCACCTTGATGGCGACTTTGCGGTCTAGCGATAACTGAATCGCCAGAAACACCGTGGCCATGCCACCGGAGCCAATCTGCTTAAGTAGTTGGTAACCTGGGATTTCCGGGGTTGCCACGAGCGCACGGTACCGAACTTCGGATCGTGCAGTTTAGCATCGCCAACGGCAGGAACCTTTGGCCTGTTAGACACTCTGAGCGCGTCACTGCGCTATATTTCGCGCCCGTTTCCCGCGACTTTGCGGGATTTCAAAAAGTCCCAGGAGTAATCGATGCTTTCCGCCCTGTTGTTGGTCGCCAGTCTCTCCGCTACTGAAACGGCTGCTCCGGCCGATGCCGCGCACGTGAAAGCGGCGCTCGACTTAATCGCCGCATCGCGTACCGATGAAATGTTCGATCAGATGAAAGACCCAACCGCGCCGATGGTTGAGTCCACGGTTAAACAGTTTCAAGGTTGCGCAACTGCCAAGCCGGTTTTAGACGAATTCGCCACGGCCATGAAAGCCGTCAGCTTCAGCCCCGAGGAGATCGAAAAGGTTCGGCAAGATGTTGCGGTGGTTTATACGCAAGTCTTTAGCAAGGCCGAATTAGACGAAATGACGCGCTTTTTTGCATCGCCGACCGGCGTGAAAATGCTTGATCGCATGCCAGATGTGATGAGCAAGATGCAGGGCGCCCAGCAGCAGGGTAAAGAAACCATGCAAAAGGCTGGATCAATTGCGCAGGGCTTTGGTCCGCGTCTGGAAGAGGCCTACAACGCCTGCCAAGCAGCGGCAGCACCGGCAGCACCGGCAGCACCGAAGCAGTAATTGGCTAGCGGCGTGTTGGCTTTTACATTTGCCGACACCAGCACTGCAGCGATTACAAATCACGGCCGACAACAGTCGGCCGTTTTTGTTTGCGCCTGACAGGCTGCTAGTCGCCCCGCTATGCTCGGATGCATTCAAAGCAGCGGAGCAAACGCATGGCCAAGATTGAAGTTCGCGTTCCGGATATCGGCAACTATAAAGGCGTGCCGGTTATTGAACTGCTGGTCAAGCCCGGCGATAGCGTGCGCAAAGATCAGGGTTTGATCACCTTAGAATCGGATAAGGCGACCATGGAAGTGCCGTCCAGCGCGGCTGGCACCGTGCTTGAGTTGAAGGTCAAGGTCGGTGATGAGATCTCCGAAGGCATGGTGCTCGCACTGTTGGAGGAGGCCGCCAGCGTAGCCGCGCCGATCGCCGCGCCGATCGCCGCGCCGGCGCAGCCCAGTCCCGCACTAACCGCAAGCGCAGCAACTACGGCAGCGGCGACACCAAGCCCGACTTCGGCTACGCCAGCCGACATGAGCTGTCAGTTGGTGGTTTTGGGCGCCGGGCCGGGTGGCTATCCAGCGGCCTTTCGTGGCGCCGATTTGGGCCTTGATGTCATCTTGGTGGAGCGTTATCCGGTGCTCGGCGGCGTTTGTTTGAACGTCGGTTGTATTCCGTCGAAGGCGCTATTGCACGCCGCACGGGTGATCGACGAAGCAGCGCACGCGGCCGATATCGGCATTGCGTTTGGCGAACTCAAAATCGACCTCGATAAGCTGCGTGGTTTCAAGAACAAAGTGGTCAGCAAACTCACCGGCGGGCTGAGCAGCATGGCCAAACAACGCAAAGTCCGCGTCGTACACGGTGAGGGCAAATTTAGTTCCGCGCATACGCTGACCGTAGCCACCGCCGAAGGCGAAAAAGTGATTCGCTTTGAGCATGCGGTGATTTCCGCCGGCTCGCAGCCGGTCAAATTGCCGGGTCTGCCTTGGGGTGATCCGCGCCTGATGGATTCCACCGATGCCCTGGATCTGGCCGATATTCCGAAAAAGTTGCTGGTGATCGGTGGCGGGATCATCGGTTTGGAAATGGCTTGCGTTTACGATGCCTTGGGTAGCGAGGTGGTGGTCGTCGAATTATTCGATCAACTCATGCCAGGCACCGATCCCGATTTAGTGCGTCCTCTGCAACAGCGCCTGAATAAACGCTACGGCGGCATATTCCTGAAAACCAAAGTCACCGGCGTTAGCGCCCAGGAAGACGGTTTGCTGGCCACCTTTGACGGCGAAAATGCGCCACCGCCGACGCTATTTGATCGCGTGTTATGTGCCGTGGGACGCACGCCAAATGGCAATAAAATCGCCGCCGAAGCGGCTGGCGTGCAGGTCAGCGAACGTGGTTTTATCGCCGTCGACAAACAAATGCGCAGCAATGTGCCGCATATTTTTGCGGTTGGCGATATCGTCGCCCAACCGATGTTGGCCCACAAGGCCACCCACGAAGGCAAGGTCGCTGCGGAAGTGGCGGCCGGACATAAAACCGAATTTGTCGCGCGCGTGATTCCCAGCGTGGCCTATACCGATCCAGAAGTCGCTTGGGTGGGTCTCACTGAGAACGACGCCAAGGCGCAGGGCATTGCGATTGGCGTGGGTAAATTCCCGCACGCGGCCAGCGGCCGGGCGATCGGCATGGATCGCACTGAGGGCTTCACCAAGCTGATTTTCGACGCCAGCACGCACCGCATTTTAGGTGCCGGCATTGTGGGCACCAACGCCGGCGATCTGATCAGCGAAGCCGCCTTGGCGATTGAGATGAATTGCGATGCCACCGATATCGCATTGACCATCCACCCACACCCCACCTTGAGTGAGTCGATTGGCCTGGCGGCCGAAGTCTTCGAAGGCACAATCACCGATTTGTACATTCCGAAAAAACGCTAAGGGCTGCTGAGGAAATAACTTGGACTTTTGGCGGTCGGATTGGGATGCGCTGCGAGGCGCGATAAGCGCGCTGTGGCGCGCCACACAAGCGGTCGCAACGAAGTAGCGCGCCCAAGCGGGCGAGCAAAAAGTCCAAATTTTTCGACGAACGAGCCCTGATAAGGAGCAAAGTATGGTGCCCTGCAATGAAAATTCGCTCATGAAGGCCGCCGCTATTTCGCGGCGCGAGGTTTTCTCGCGCGGCCAGCGTGCGAGCAAACACCTGACGCGCACCTTGCTTGCCGCGCTGGCGCTGGCCGCAACCACGGCCTATGCCAGCGACGAGCATCCGATCGATGCTGAACTCACGCGCTGCATGGAATCGCCGGAAGGCATGAGCACGCAGGGCATGCGCAGTTGTATGGGCAGCGCCACGCAGGCGTGGGATGGCGAGCTCAATCGCGTTTGGAAAGCGCTGATGAGTGAGCTTACGCCTATGCCCAAGGAGCAATTGCGCGCCGCCCAGCGCAAATGGATCGCCTTTCGGGATGCCGAGTTAGAAGCCTTAGCCAGCGCCTACGGCGCGATGTCTGGCACCTTGTACTCGGTGATGCATGCCGATGCGGTTTCCGCACTGACCCGTGATCGGGTGCGGCAATTGGATGCGCTGTTAGAGGCGCAGCGCGGCAGCGTGCAGTAGCGCTGCAAAAACTTTAGGCTGATTCAGCGGTAATCGGTGCGTACAGCCGGCGCATCAGTGCCTGTAAATAGCGATGTTCTCGATTGAGTTGCTGGCGCCGCTGCGCGTAATCCGGATACAACTGCCCAACGGCGTGCCAGAAACGCGGGCTGTGATCGCGGGCAATAAAATGCGCCATCTCGTGCACCAATACATACTCGGCCAAGGCTTCATCAGCAAACGCTAAGGCCAAGTTCAGCGCAATCGCGCCGGTCGGCGATAAGCTGCCCCACAAGCTGCGCATCGGTCGGATGCGCAGCGCTTGGCAGCGTTGACCGACCAGCGGCTCATATTCGCGCAACCAAACACGCGAGCGCATCGCCAAGGCGTCGCCCAAACCCGCAATGACGAGTCGCTGAGCGGTCTTCGGCGCCACGCTTGCGCCACTCGGCACTTGGCAGCGGATCGCTTGCGTATCGACATCCAAGCGCGCCGGACCGGGTTCAAAGTGGACCGGAAGTACGCGCCCGAACCACGGCAAACGACCGGTCTGGCGTGGGTCCAAGGACAAGTCTGCGCAGGCCCGATCTTCCGACTTTCGATAAACGCGGACGGTTTCTTCCAACCAGACGCGATGCAATTCAAAAAAATCCATCGCCGCATTCGCGCTCACCCGTTGCGGCCAGATGAAGCGCGCAAATCCCGCTTCGACCGCTATTTTCAAGCGGTTGCCGCGTGCCGGGCGCTCCACTTGCAGGGGCCAGCCTGCCACCCGTTCTGGCAGCTCAGGCAGCGAGCGCACCATGCGCTCGCGCCGAATCAACAAGCGACCACTCATGGGCGTGTTGCTTAGTCGACAAATCGCAGGATTTCGTCGAGCCGCGCGTACAGCACGCGCAACTCGAGACTCATCAGGATGAACTCAGCATCCAGTACCTGATCCGGATCAGCGCCGTCTTGGGCATCCAGTTTGTCGGCAATGATGTCGAGGAAGCTCAGTTTGCGCAGCTTCAATTTCGAGTCAAGTACAAAACCAATACGACCGTCGTAGATCAAACCGAGTTGGGTGACTTGTTTGCCACAACGCGCATGTTCGCGAATTTCCTCGGCGGTCAGATCGTGGTGTTTGCAGCGCACCACCGCAGCCTGATCGCTGGGGTCTTTGAGCTCGCATTCGTCGCCGAGCTCAAAACCGGCCGGTAACACACCGGAGATCAACCATTCACTCATCAGCAGTGATAACGAGGCCTCACTTGCCAGTGGACGTGCCGGGAAACTGCCCAGGGCCTCGCGTACCGCGCTGGCGACCGCTTCGGCACTCTTGTCGCTGCTGCTATCGACTGCCAGCAAGCGCGCTGGCGCGTCCCAGTAAGCAGCCGTGCGCGAGCGCTTGATAAAAGCCCGCGGCAGCAATTCACCAAGCGCCGCCTCACGCAGCTCGTTACGCATGCGTTTGCCCGGTTTGCGTCCGGTTTTCGCTTCGTGTTCGGCAATTCGATCAGCAATGGCATCACGCAATACCGACGACGGCAGCAGGCGTGCCTCGTGCCCCAAGCTAAATAACAGCGCATCGCCGGCGGGATGCGACATCGCTGCATCCGGCCGACTGAACGGCGACAAGAATCCGCGCGTCTCCAGTTCCAATGGGCCCGGACTGCGCAGCGGGTGCTCCACCAGCGCAGATTCAAAAGGCTCGGCGACGAGTTTGAATTCCGCCGGCAAGCGCATTAATGTCAGATTCTTAAACCACATGGGGCGATCCGCTCTCAAAAAGGGGTGCGTCGGCCGTGGGCGTTGCTACGGGCTCGCCCGTTAGCCAAGCGTGCGCGTCTGGGGCGCTGGCAGCGTGCGTGCCCAAGGATGCAAAATCGAATAACTGGCGATCCGCCAATTGCGAGGGTCGCACATTCATCAGGCTGCGAAAAATGTTGTCGATCCTACCGGGGTTGGCGCGCTCCCAGCCGGCCAGCATGTCCTTGATCACCTTGCGCTGCAAACTCTCCTGTGATCCGCACAAATTACACGGAATAATCGGAAAGGCTTTGAGTGCCGCGTAGTCGATCAAATCCTGCTCGGCAACATAGGCCAACGGCCGAATGACGACATGTTTGCCGTCATCGCTGAGCAATTTCGGCGGCATCGCCGAAATCTTGCTGCCGTGAAACATATTCAGGAACAGTGTCTCGACAATGTCGTCGCGATGGTGGCCAAGCGCGATCTTGGTGTATCCATGGTCTAGCGCGTAACGGTACAAAGCGCCACGCCGCAGCCTGGAACACAAACCGCACATGGTTTTGCCCACCGGTATCACCCGTTTGACGACGCTGTAGGTGTCCTGCTCCAGAATCACGTACGGCACATCCAGCGTCGCCAAATAGTTGGGCAACACCTCCGGCGGGTAGTCCGGTTGCTTCTGATCAAGGTGCAGCGCGGTGAGTGAAAACTGCACCGGCGCTTTGCGCTGCAGCTCAATCAGCATATCGAGCAGTGCGTAGGAATCTTTGCCGCCCGACATGCAAACCATGACGCGGTCGCCGTCTTCGATCATGTTGAAATCGGCAATCGCCTGACCGATCTGATGGCGCAGCCGTTTGATCAATTTCTGTTGGTTGACCGAGAGTGCAACCGTATTCATGGCATGCCGCATCACAAAGGGGCGCGAATTGTAGACGAGCGCGCCGCCGCCGGCGCGCGTTTTCCGATTCCGAAGATCAGCACTTTGCGCTCCTGCAATGCGCAAGCTGACGGTGGCGCCGCTACACTGTCGCAACCTAGCAGCCGGTCGGACTTGGCGCGTGAGACGCGCGACCCGAAGCACCGGAAGCGCTTTTGGCGCACTGCGCGGCAGAAAGACGTATAAAATGCGAAAGAACTACCGGAATATTCGTCACCGCTGTGCGCCAAAAGTGCTTCCGGCGCACTCGCGATGCAAGCCCGACAGGCTGCTAGGACTGATCTATCGACTATGCCGCATACCGACAGCACGGCATCTGCGCTTGCAAAGTTGCGCCTTGAGCATCGTGATTTAGATTTGCTGATCGCGCGCCTGCACGAAGTGCCCGTTTCTGACGAGCTGGCAATCAAGCGTCTGAAAAAGCGAAAACTCAGGCTGAAGGACATGATCGCGCATCTGCAAAGCAGGCTGATCCCCGACCTGGATGCTTGAGCCCGCCCAGCAATTCAAATCGATTGGCAACGGACGCGCCGGCTGCGCGATCTAGTTGCCGTTCAGCCAGCGGCACCGTGTTTTCGCTCAATCGACCGCCGCGCCCGTTAACCTGCACGCCTCCTGCGTTCAATCCAACGTAGGTGTTCAGGCCTGACACACCCAACGACACGCAGGCTACGGTTACAGTGCGCGGTGGCGGCTCAGATGGATGGGTGGCCGCTCACCCTATCATTCCGTTATAAGCCGACTTTCCTGATTGGCCATAAGTCCCCGTGACCGAAGAAATTTTGATCAATGTCACGCCGCGTGAGACCCGAGTTGCACTGGTCGAAAACGGCATGCTGCAAGAGGTTTACATCGAGCGCGCCCAGCGGCGCGGTTATGTGGGCAATATCTACAAGGGCCGGGTTTCGCGGGTGATGCCGGGAATGCAGGCCGCGTTCGTTGAGATTGGGCTGGATCGCACCGCGTTTTTGCACGCCAACGACCTTGCCCGCATGCCGCAAGACGGTGAGGTCAGCGAAGGCAGCGCCACCGCCGTGCCATCCATTACGGAACTAGTGCGTGAGGGCCAGGAGATTGTCGTTCAGGTGGTCAAGGACCCGATCGGCAGCAAAGGCGCGCGTTTAACCACGCATTTGAGTATTCCGTCGCGTTATTTGGTGCTGCTGCCGTATGCGCGCACCTTGGGCGTGTCGGTGCGCATTGAAGACGATAGCGAGCGCGCGCGATTAAAAGAATTGGTGCATACCTTGGCCGCCGAGCGCACCCAGGGTTACATCGTGCGCACCAATGCCGAAGGTGTGGGTGCTGATGCCTTGCGCGCCGATATGGGTTTTCTGGATCGTTTGTGGCTGTCGGTTAGCGACAACATGGGGCGCACCAAGGTGGGTGAGCGCATCTACGAGGAACTGCCTTTGTCCTTGCGAGCGCTGCGCGACTGTTTAAAGCCGCATGTGGACAAAGTACGCATTGATTCACGCGAGACCCTTGATCGGGCGACGCGCTTTACCGAAGAGTTCATACCAGAATTCACCGAGCGCCTAGAACATTACCCTGGTGAGCGTCCGATTTTTGATTTGTACGGCGTGGAGGACGAGATTCAGCGCGCCTTGCGCAAAGAAACGCCACTTAAATCGGGCGGTTATTTGATCATCGACCAAACCGAGGCGATGACCACGGTGGACGTCAACACCGGCGGTTTTTTGGGGCACCGTAATCTGGAGGAAACGGTTTACAAAACCAATCTGGAGGCGGCACAGGCGATTGCTCGGCAACTGCGCCTGCGCAATCTCGGTGGCATCATCATCATCGATTTCATCGATATGTCCGACGACGAACACAAACGTCAGGTATTACGGACTTTAGAAAAATCGCTGGCCCGCGATCACGCCAAGACCACCGTTTACGATATGTCGCCACTCGGGTTGGTGGAAATGACGCGCAAGCGCACCACCGAAAGTCTGGAGCGACAATTGTGCGAGCCGTGTGCGGCATGCAATGGCCGTGGCACCGCCAAGTCAGCCGAGACAGTGGGTTATGAGATCTTCCGGGAAATTACCCGCGCCGTGCGTCAGTTTGAGGCGCGCAGCGTGCTGGTATTGGCCTCGCCTACGGTGGTGCAACGGGTAGTGGACGAAGAATCGGCTGCGTTGGTCGAATTAGAAACCTTTATCGGCAAGCCGATTCGTTTTCAGCCCGAGGAACAGTATTCACCCGAACAATATGACGTGGTCGTATTGTGAATTGCGCCACTGAGGCAATCCGTTGAAGCCTGCATTACGACGCTGGCGACGTTTGCGGCGTTGGCTGCTGACGGCGATTGCCTGCGTGGTGGTCGGTGCGGCTGGGTTGATGGCGGTCGCGCGCTTGATGTTGCCCTGGCTGGTGGACTCGCCTGATTCGGTGGCAGCTTGGTTGAGCGAGCGAATCGGTCGCAATGTCGAACTGGAGTCGGTATCGGCGACTTGGGATGGCGCCGGCCCACTGCTTGATCTAAGTGGATTGACGATCTCCGGCGCAGCAGGGGATCCAGCGGCGATCAGCCTGGGACGCGCGCGGGTCAAGATCGATATCTACGCCATGTTGTGGCCCGGGCGCCATTTGATTCGGGAGTTTTTGCTCGTTGACGCGCGCGTCGAATTGGTCCGCGAGAAGGACGGTCGCATCGTTTTAGAGGGTTTTGGTCCACAAGCCGCCGATTTGGCGGTTTTGTCTGCTTGGCTCAGTCGGGTTGGCCACATCGGCTTAACTGGCGGACAACTGGATTTAGTCGATCGTCAATCGGGGCGCAGTTTTTCGCTGGATGCGGTGGAACTGCGTATGAGTCAGCACGGCAGCCTGCTCAGCGTTGGGCTAGAACGCCACAGCCGCGACGGCGAAGGTCGTCTGCGCGTGGTGCTAGAACAGCATGGCGCCTTGCATTGGCCGCCGGCGGCCGCGCAGCTCTATGTTGAGGCGCAGCATTTCCCAATCGCTGATCTGTCTGCTTTGACTGAACCCTTTGCGGTGGGACTGCGCACGGGTGTGCTCGATGGCAGACAGTGGTTGAGTTGGGAAAACCAGCAGCTCGCGTCGCTGCGTGGCGATTGGTCGATCGAAAGTTTGGTGATGTCGGCGCCCGGCTTTGAATGGGCGGATGGCGGCATCATCGAACCGAATATGCATCTGCCACTGGGCCGATTAGTGCTGGCTGGCGCGCGCGACGATTTGGGCTTCGCTCTGGACCTGCGCGCTGGCGCTGGCACCACAGCCGAACAAATGGGCACGGAGCTCAGTGCACGCATCGACAACGCAGGCGCGTGGCAATGGTCGGCAGCGAGTTATCGGTTGCTCTGCTCGCCAATGCAGCGGTGTTGTTGCAAAGCGCGCCGCACGCCGTGCGCTCGCGCATGTACGCGGCACAGCCGCGTGGCCTGATCAATCAGATGCAGGCGCGGATGGTAGGCGATTCGTGGCAAGTGCATGCCGATCTCGCCGATCTGCAGTTCGCCGCCGCAGCTGCGCGTTGGCCTGCAGTGTCTGGCCTTGCGGTAAGTCTGTCGGCCGATAACGATGCGTTGATCGTGACTGCGAGGGGTCAGTCGATGGAGTTTGCCGTCGATGGCGTTTTTCGCGAACCGGTCGTACTTTCGAGCTTCGACCTGCTATTGGGCGCTAGGCGAGAAGCCGGCGACTGGGTGATCGAAGCGCCTAAGCTTGCCGCCAGCGGCGCTGGATTTGCAGTCGATATGAGCTGGCGAGCGCAGTTAGATCAGGTACTGGGCCCACAATTGCAGCTGGCAGCGCACGTGCCTGGTGCCAATATCGAAGCCGCCAAGGCATTTTGGATGATCAACAAAATGCCACCTCGAACCGTGCAATGGCTAGATAACGCACTCGGCGCCGGCCAGCTCACCGATGCTTGGGTGCAGTACCGTGGCGCGCTGGCAGATTGGCCGTTCGCGGCCAAGCAGGGCCGCCTGGAAGCGCGATTTGTGGTTGCGGGTGCCGATCTGGATTACCACGCCGATTGGCCGCGGGCAGAGAAAATTGACGCGGAAGGCGTGTTCATCAATTCCAGTCTGGTTTTTGATCGGGCGACCGGATCGCTGTTGGGTAACCGCGTGGTGCGCGGCAAAGGCAGTATCGCCAGTCTGAAAGACCCCATTTTGACCCTCGATTTGGCGGGCAAAGGTGATGCTGCCGGGTGGCTGCAGTTTCTCAAGGCCTCGCCGCTACAGCGTAAACACGGCGGTGTGTTGTTTGGTATGAGTTTGAACGGCCCGGTGGACATAGATGCGGAGCTGATCCTGCCCTTGCGCAAAAACCTGGGGCAATCCACGCTGGCGGGCAAGGCACTGCTGCAGGGCGTGGTCTTTAGTGATACCAAATGGGATCTGCGGTTTGACGATGTGCACGGCCGCGCTGATTTCAGTGAGAGTGGCTTCGCCGCCGATCGACTGAGCTTACTCTCCAGCCAGATGCCGGCCGAATTGTCGTTGGCGGTCGGCAGTTTTAGCGCTGATCCGGCGCTGCAAGTCGAGGCCGCGCTCACCGGCAAGCTGACCGCGCAGTCCCTATTTGGGCATTACGAGGCGTTGACGACCATCCTTAGTCAGTTGTCAGGAAGTGCCGATTGGCGCGTCAATTTGGCAGTCACGCGCAACCCCAGCGAACTTGGCAAGACGACTACCCGCATTCGCTATCACTCAGACCTGCAGGGCACGGCGATCGGATTTCCAAGTCCGTTTGGCAAAGTTGCCGCGAACCGACTGCCGCTGACGCTCGTCGTGGATTTACCGCCGGACGATACAAGCGCCCCGCAGATCCGTCTGGATATTGGCGAGCAGGCACGCTTGTTTGCCGTCATTGGAACTGCGGCTAGCGATTTTCGCGGGCAACTGCAGCTGGGTGATGCAACCGCGCAGGATTTGCCCGCGCGCGGCTTGCGAGTCACTGGCCATTCAACGAAGGTCGATGTGCCCGGCTGGGCCGGCTGGGTGTTTGCCGGCACGTCCTTAGCCGGACCTGATGCCATTTTGACCGACATTGATTTGTCACTGGGCGATGACAACCGTTTGAAGTTGGATCGCAGCGAGGGGCCCTGGTTGCTGCAACTGAGTGGACCCACGGCGCAGGGCAGTATCCGTTTCGACACCATTGCCGATCAGTCAGCCTCGGTAACCGCCCAGTTTGAGCACCTGTACCTGCCGGAACCTGCAGGCGACAGCAGTGATCTATTGATCACTCCGGCCATGGTGCCAACTTTGCATTTTTGGGTGAAAGATCTGCGCATTGGTGAAGCGCAATTGGGTGAAGCGCGGCTGGAGGCTTTCGCGAAAGACGGTGGTTTGCGCGTCGAGTTGCTGGAAGCGCGCTCCCCCGAGCTGGCGATTCACGCCAGCGGCGACTGGCTAAGCAAAGCCAGCGGCCCCGAATCGCGCTTCAAAATTCGTATGGTGGCCGAGGATCTAGGGCGCATGATGACGCGCTTGGGATTCGCTGGGGTTATTGCCGGTGGCCAGACGCTGGCCGAGATTGATGCGCGTTGGCGCGGCCCCCCACATGCATTTGCGTTGGAACGATTAACCGGCTCAATCGATATATCCGTAGGTCAGGGTCGCTTTTTGGACGTCAATCCGGGCGCCGGTCGTATTTTTGGCTTACTGAGCCTGCGAGAATTGCCGCGCAGGTTGAGTTTGGATTTTCGCGACCTCTTTCAAAGCGGGATGAGTTTCGATCGTATTGAAGGTCGTTTTCTGCTCGGTGACGGTAATGCGTGGACTGAAAACCTGACCGTTCGTGGTCCCGCTGCCGACATTCTCATTATCGGCCGCACCGGTCTTCTATCACGCGATTACGACCAACAGGTGATGGTATCGCCGCATCTATCCGGGGTGTTGCCAGTGATTGGCGGATTGGCAGCGGGACCGGTTGGCGCCGCGGCCGGCTTTTTGGCGCAGGGGATGGTGCAAAAGGATGCCGATATTGAAAAGTCCTCGCGTGCCCATTATAGCGTCGCCGGATCTTGGGAAAAACC
>CAZLSB010000037.1:0-22540 GCA_964561825.1 uncultured Xanthomonas sp. | reverse complement strand
AACTGAGGTTTCTAGCAGCCTGTCGGATTTTGCGCGTGAGATGCGTTGTGTGGCTTAAGCGGATGCAAGGCGCGGCGCGCAGCCAATGGCTCTTCCGTTGGGGTCGCAGCGCAGACGCCGTTGCGACGCGCAGCCCGCCGGACGGCCTTTTTTGGCATAGCGCAGACTCGAAAGTAGAGCGGGAGCCGGTATTCCTTGGCCAATTGGATCGCCCCTTCAGGGCTCCGTCACGCGCGGCAAGACAACCCAGGGCGTTGCCCTGGGTTGTCTTGGTTCGCTCTTTCAGCGCTTAGCTTACCGGTCACCTTCCCTTCCGATTTGTTGCTTGCCCCGGAGCGGTGCTTGGGTTCCAAAACAAGGGTGACCACATCAGTTTGACTCGCACCCGTCACCTACGGCCTGAAGTTCAATCGCGCCACTTCGCCGGCTACCGCTGCGTCGCGGCCGATCACCAGTGGTTTGTAGGCATTAACCAACCAGCGCGGCAATTGGCTGATATATGCCGGGCTGAGCAATGAGCCACTCTGGCCGCCCGGATAAATCTGTTGCGCAACAATGGGGGTGCTCATGCTGCCGACAAAACGCCGTACCGGGCCACCGGTGAACATAAAGCCGTTAACGGTGTTGGCCCGCACGCTGACGTCCGAGTCGTCCACCACTTCGTAGTTGCCGGGCCGCGCGACGCCGGGTAAGGCGGCTGACAAATTGGTGATCGGGAAGGGATTCTGACCCGGAATATTGAACGGTTGGCCGAGAGGATGGGTAAATACCTTGCGGTGCAAGCGACCCCAACGATAAGCGTCCTGATTGGTGGACTGTCCGAATGCCGGTGCAAATTCGGCGCTGGCTAACAGATTAAGACCATCTTTCAGGCTCTTCAAGATCAGGAAGTCGCGTGCAGCTTCCGGCGATGGCGCCCCAGTCACCACAAAGAAATCCAGACCCGAACTGCCACGACCGCGCGCCGTGGGGAAGGCGTCAAACAAGTTCTTCAGTGCGCGCAGGCTCTCTTCATTGCCGGGCAGTTGCGCTCCCAAACCCACGCGGGCCAGCGTGGCATCCAACACGTTACGCACCGTCTGGTTGCGCCAGAAGGTGTACAGCGTGGTGGCGACTGAGTTCGCCACCTCAGTTGACGACGGTTCCGGCAAGTTGAATGGGTTATCGCCGGGGTCATAGCCTTCGCGAATGCCAGTGGGCGTGCTCAGGTTCCAACCGCGGATACGGGTGACCGCTTCGACCACCGCCGGACCTGCACCTAAGGCGGCCAGCTGCGGCCAAGTGCCGGAAGCGCCAGCTCGGTCAAACGCCGTTAGCAAAGTGGGACGCAGCAGTTCGGCGTCCAGGGGTTGGCTGTTGGCCTGCCACTCACGCATATCAGCCAGCGATACTTTGACATTGGCATCAAGCTTGGCGCGGATCAAGCGATCGACGCGGCCCATGCGGAAATCAGCGTACCGGGCGCTCAAGTAATAAATGCCACCGCCGGGTCGGGTTTGGTTGAAGGCGTTGTTGTCCAAGGTCGTACCAATCGGATCATTGTTGGCATTGGCAATGTAGCCACTGGCCGGATTGGTCGCATTCGGTAGTTGGTTGATGGGCATCAACTCAAATGGCGTGACTTGATTGACTTGCGATGTGGTGCGCGGCAGCCAATCGTGGCGCAAAGCACCCGTGCCATCGCGCACGAAAATCGGCGGGATGCCACCATCGGCGCGGCCTAAGGTCTGCAAATCGGTACGCAGCGGCAATTCGCCCGATGCCGAATAGGCGACGTTGCCGTCGATGTCTGCGTAAGCGAAGTTTTGACTGGCGCCGTCGAAGTAGGTGAGTGCTTCGCGGAATTCAGCCAAATTCTGGGCGCGCGCGGTGCGGCGATAGGTTTCCAACTCTTGGGTGGCGCCCCAGCCGGTATACGCAAAGCTGATGCCGGTATCGCCGGTAATCGAAACCACAGGGCCGTTGTTGCGACGCGGCACAATGATGGTCACACCACCGTTGGTGTAGCCAATCGAGTTAACTCGCTCAACATTGTCGGTGATTCGATCGCCAATGGTGTTGGCGAAATAGCTTTGGAAAACCCAAACCACTGGTTCGGCCACACCACTGTGGAGGGTATGCGTCGGCAAGCCATAGGTATTCAAACGAAATTTTTCGGAAAAGGCATCCGTCATATCCATTGGATTGACGGTTTGCCCCCAACAATGGCGGGTGGTGCAACCGAGTAATACGTTCGGTGTGCCGGGCACCGCAACGCCCACCACGTCCATCGGTTGGGCAAATTGCGGATCGGTCGATACGATATGCGCCTCGTTCCACAGCGCTGGCATGTCCATGGCCAGATGCGGATCGTTGGCCAGTATCGGTTTGCCGTCAACCGTTTTGCTGCCACCGATCAACCACCAGTTACTGCCGCCGCGTTTGCCATTCATCTCCAGCGTTGGCGCCAACCAGGGATTGCCGGAGATTGCATCTACGTGTTGTTGCGCTGCGCGCAGCGTATCGGCATCAATCATCGGAACGCTGTCTGCTGCCGATTTGTCCGCATCTTCGCCGCCGCCGCTACCGCCCACGCTGGCCAGGAACCCCGGCACGGTGACCCGGCCGTCGGCCGGTTTAACGCGGAACAAGTCGTCGAAAAACAGCTTGTTACCATCAAATCCGGCAGCGGCGCCGGCTTGTTGGTAGGCACCCAGGCGAACGGTCAATCCGGTGTCGTCGTCAAAACCGAGTTGAAAGGTCAACAATTTGGCGATCACGAAGGTATCCACCGGCGACCAAGGCTCGGCGCGGGTGAGTTCCAGTCCCTGGTATTCGATTGGCAAGGGGTTGCTGCGCAACCACACGTTCACGCCGTAGGAATAGGCCTGCACGATGCCGCGTAATTTGCTGTTGGTTTCCACGTAGGTGGCCCACGCCGAGCGGCGCAAGCCCAGCGTGCGCAATTGCACGTCACTGGCCAAAGCCGGCGCACCCACCAATTCGGCGTAGGTGCCGCTGCCCACTCGGCGCAGATAATCCATTTGGAAAAAGCGGTCACGCGCGTGCGCGTAACCCAGCAAATAAGCGGCGTCCTCGTCACTACCCGCCAATATGGTGGGCACCCCCTCGGCGTCGTAGGAAATGGATCCGGGCGCGGTCAGTCCGGGTGCAGAGATGGATTGCGCCGATAACATCGGCGCCGCTCCCAGCAGTGCAACTGCCAGCGCGTTAACCAGTGCTTTTTTGATCATATTGACTCCTCCTCAAGTTGAACCCTCGCAGCATGGTACGAGCCGACGCAAAGCGCACGTTGCGCTGCGTCAAACTGCTCAGCCGGGCACGCGCACCCAGCCTTCCATCAATATGCGCGCGCTGCGACTCATGCGGGCTTTGGTTACCGTCCAAACACCGTCGACCAGCTCTGCCTTCGCGCCGACGCGCAGGCTGCCAGACGGATGGCCAAAACGTAGCGATTCGCGCGCTGCACCGCCAGCGGCCAAATTCACCAAAGTGCCCGGCACGGAAGCCGCGGTGGCGATGGCCACTGCGCAGGTGGCCATCATCGCGTGATGCAATTTACCCATCGACATGGCGCGCACCAATACGTCGATATCCGCTGCGGCGAGCGTTTTGCCGCTCGATGTGGTGTAGCTGGAAGGCGGCGCCACAAAGGCAATCTTTGGCGTGTGCTGGCGCGTTTTCGCCTCGTCCAGGTGGTTGATCAAACCCATGCGCAAAGCGCCATGGGCGCGGATGGATTCGAACATCGCCAAGCGCTGATCGTCGCTGTTGATCTCGTTTTGCAGCTCGCGTCCGGTTAAACCAAGCTCAGCGGCATTAACAAAAATGGTCGCGATCCCGGCATTGATCATCGTTGCGCTGAGCATGCCGATGCCGGGCACCTCCAATTGATCCAGCAAATTGCCGGTTGGGAACATCGAGCCGCCCGCACCATCGTCTTCAGCTGGATGCAGAAATTCAAGGGCGATTTCTGCCGCCGGGAAGCTCACGCCATCCAGTTCAAAATCGCCAGTTTCCTGCACTGCGCCCGCGCACATCGGCACCGCGGCCAGAATGGTCTTGCCAATATTGGCTTGCCAGATGCGCACGCTGCAGTGGCCATCCTCTGGCACGCGGGCCGGATCAACCAAACCGTTAGCGATCGCAAAAGGCCCGACGGCTGAACTCAGATTGCCACAATTGCCCGACCAGTCGACCAAGGGCTGGTCGATCGAAACCTGGCCATACAGATAGTCAACATCATGTCCCGGTTGATTTGAGCGGCCGATAATCACGCATTTGCTGGTGCTGCTGGTGGCGCCACCCATGCCGTCGGTTTGTTTGCCGTAGGGGTCCGGGCTGCCAATCACCCGCATCAACAATGCGTCGCGCGCCGCGCCCGGCTGCTGCGCCGCCAAGGGCAAGTCCTGCAACAGAAAAAATACGCCTTTGCTGGTGCCGCCGCGCATATAGGTGGCAGGAATGCGGATTTGTGATGGATGGCTCATGCGGCAAACTCGACTAGAAGGATGTGCGCAAGGCTGCGCAAAGTGGCTGCGTCGCGCAAGCTGCAGCTAGCGCGCTGCAGCGGCTCGCTCAACCCACCGCGCAACGCAGAACTGCGCGATCAAGGAGCTGGCCAGCACCCACAGCCGCGAGGATTCAACTGGTCGCGGCGCTGTTGAGAAAGTCCTGCGCAAAGCGCTGCAACACGCCGCCGGCTTCGAAGATAGACACTTCTTCGGCGGTGTCCAGGCGACAAATCACCGGGACCGCAAGGCGCTCGCCGTTGCTGCGCGTGACCACCAGCGATAACACCGCCCGTGGCGTGCGGGCGCCGACCACAGCGAAGGTCTCGGTGCCATCCAAAGCCAAAGTCAGGCGCGTGGTGGGTGCTTCAAATTGCAATGGCAACACGCCCATGCCGACCAGATTGGTGCGATGGATACGCTCAAAACTCTCGGCAACGATGGCCTCCACGCCCGCTAAGCGCACGCCTTTGGCAGCCCAATCGCGCGACGAGCCTTGGCCATAGTCGGCGCCGCCAATGATGATCAACGGCTGTTTGCGTTGCTGATAAGTTTGGATGGCTTCCCACATGCGCAGCACCACGCCATCAGGTTCCAGGCGCGCCAACGAACCTTCGCGCACCTGGCCTGCAGCATCGCGCACCATCTCGTTTTTCAGGCGCGGATTGGCAAAGGTTGCGCGCTGCGCGGTCAGATGATCACCCCGATGGGTTGCGTAGGAATTAAAGTCTTCCTGCGGTAGGCCCATGTGCGCCAAGTATTCACCGGCCGCGCTGTCGAGCAAAATCGCGTTTGATGGGCTCAAATGATCGGTGGTGATGTTATCGCCGAGCAGTGCCAGCGGGCGCATGCCGCTCAAGGTGCGCTGCCCCTGGAAATCGGTGTCCCAATACGGCGGTCGACGAATATAGGTGCTCGCGGCGCGCCAATCGTAACGTGGACTAACCTTCGGGCCTTGATTGGCGCTGCGTGCAAACATCGGCCTATACACTGAGTGGAATTGTTCGGGTTTGACAAAAGCCGCCACCAGCGCGTCAATCTCAGCGTCATCGGGCCAGATGTCTTTCAGCAACACCGCGGCGCCGTTCGCATCGAAACCGAGTGGATCGCGTTCGATGTCGGTGCGAATGCTGCCGGCAATGGCGTAGGCGACCACCAGCGGTGGCGACGCCAAATACGCTTCTCGGGCGCGTGGGTGGATGCGGCCTTCAAAGTTACGGTTACCGCTGAGCACGGCAGTGGTGTAGAGATTGCGCGACAGCACTTCTTGTTCGATCACTGGATCAAGCGCACCGGACATGCCGTTGCACGAGGTGCACGCGAAAGCGACCACGCCAAAGCCCAGCTGTTCTAAATCGTCGAGCAAGCCGGAATCGCGCAAGTACAGTTCCACCACCTTGGAACCAGGCGCCAGCGAGGTTTTCACCCAGGGTTTACGGGTCAAGCCGCGGCGCGCGGCGTTTCGTGCGATCAAACCGGCGGCGATCATATTGCGCGGATTGGAGGTATTGGTGCAGCTGGTGATCGCGGCGATGATCACGGCGCCATCGGGCATCAGGCCGCTGGGTGTGTCAATGGCGTGCGCCAATCCGCGCTCGGTGAGCGTGGAGGTCAGAATCTTCTGGTGCGGATTCGCCGGGCCGGCAATCGTGCGCGCGACGCTGGCCAAATCAAATTCCAAGCTGCGCGGATAGCATGCGCTCAGCGTATCGCCCCACAGGCCGGCGGCCTTGGCGTAGATTTCGACCAATTTGACTTGTTCGGCGTCGCGACCGGTGAGTTTCAGATAGTCGATGGTGCGTTCGTCGATCGGGAACAAAGCGGCGCTGGCGCCAAATTCCGGCGTCATATTGGAGATGGTTGCGCGATCGCCCAGCGTCAGATGTTTGACGCCGTCGCCAAAGAACTCCACGTAAGCACTGACCACTTTTTCGCGCCGCAAGAACTCCGTCAACGCCAACACAATGTCGGTGGCCGTCATGCCGGGTTGCGGTTGCCCATGTAAACGCACGCCGACGATTTCGGGCGTGCGCATCCATACGGCACGGCCCAGCATCACGCTTTCGGCCTCCAATCCACCGACGCCAATACCCAAGACACCGAGCGCACAAATCATCGGTGTGTGACTGTCAGTGCCAATCAGCGTGTCTGGAAAGGCCACGCCATCGACCAGCTGCACCACCGGCGACATGCGCTCGATATTGATCTGATGCAGGATGCCGTTACCTTGTGGAACCACATCGATATTGGTGAATGCCTTTTTGGCCCAATCGATGAAATGGAAACGATCGGCGTTGCGGCGCTCTTCGACCTGTCGATTTTTCGCAAAGGCGTCGGGATCAAATCCGGCAAATTCCACCGCCAGCGAATGATCGACCACCAACTGCGCGGGTACGACCGGATTAATCTGCGTCGGATCACCGCCCTGTTCGGCGATAGCATCACGCAGGCCGGCCATATCGACCAGTGCGGTGGCACCTAAGATGTCCTGCAGGATCACCCGCGCTGGAAACCACGGGAAATCCAGGTCCGCACGCGCATCGATCAATTGCCGTAAGGCGGCGTCCAGCAAGTTTGGCTCGCAGCGGCGCACCAAATTTTCCGCCAGTACCCGCGAGGTGTACGGCAACGCAGCAAACGCGCCCGGCGCAATGGCATCAATGGCAGCGCGAGCGTCGTAATACTGATACGCGGTATCCGGCAAGGCTTTGCGATATTGATCGTTCATGATTTTTAAATCTCGGTGGGAACGCAGCGCAGATTGTGCGCAGCTGCTAACAGAGTGAGTCAGACAGGAGTTTAGGTTGGCCGCGCGGCGGCCAACGTGACTCATAACAAGGTCGGCTAGTAGCCGATCGGATGCCAAACGGTTTTGTATTCGACAAAATCCAGCACCCGTTCCAACGCCAACAAGGGGCCTTTGGGGCGCGGTTGACGCTTCATATTGTCGGCGCCCAAGCGCTCTAACTCGGCAGACAGTGCGGCATCGGTGCCGAAATACGCGAGTCCCTGGATTTCCATGTGCGCGGCAAAATGTGTGGCTAGTTCTTGGGTGTCGCCGCTGATGAGGTTGATCACGCCGCCCGGCAAATCACTGGTCGCAAAGGCTTCGCCAAACTCCGCAACTAGGCCACCTGCGCGGCCTGGCAGCAAGGCCACCACCGTATTGCCGGCAGCGATGACCGCTGCCAAACGCGCGGCAATGGTCGCCGGATCGGGATCGTCGGCAAAAATCAATCCGACCACGCCCAGCGCTTCAGGCGTGCTGAAGTTGTGGTGTGGTCCGGCGACCGGATTGACCGCGCCGCTGATCTGCGGGTACTTGTCGGTTGCACCCGCGAAGTACACCAACGCGTCAACCGTAGCCGCCACGGACCGAGTTGCCTGCGCGGCCGTCAAACCCAGCCCAGCACGCAGCAAGCTCTGCCAAGATTCGCCGCGCCCTTCGATGATTTCCGCCATGCGATACAAGATTTGGCCACGGTTGTAGGCGGAGCGCGCCGCCCAAGCCGCTTGCGCGGCCAGCGCTGCATCCACCGCCGCCCGCAAATCCTTGCGTGAGCCCAAACAGAGCTGCGCGTAGGCGCGTTTGGCGCCCGGTTTGTGCAGCGCATAACTGCGGCCCGATTCGCTGCGCGGAAATTGCCCACCAATGTAGAGCTTGTGGGTTTTCAGCACCGTCAGGTGCGGAGTTTCGCTGGGATTCATGCCTGCACCTCCAAATAAGCTAAGAGGCCATGACGCCCACCTTCGCGACCGAAACCGCTCTCGCCATAGCCGCCAAATGGTGAGCTTGGATCAAACTGGTTGTAGGTATTGGCCCAGATCACCCCGGCGCGCAAGCCCGCTGCAACTTTGTGGATTTTTGAGCCTTTTTCGCTCCAGATGCCAGCGGCCAAACCATACGGCGTGTCATTCGCTTTGGCGACCGCCTCGGCCGGCGTGCGGAAGGTCGAAATCGCCAGCACCGGGCCAAATACCTCCACGCGACTCACCGTATGAGACGCAGCGACATCGCTAAAATAACAAGGTCGCAAGAAATTACCCTTGTCTGGCAGCCGCGTATTTTCCGGCTCGAAGTAATGAGCGCCTTCGCTTTTGCCTAACTCGATCAAACGCCGAATTTTCTCCAGCTCCGGCTTGGAGTTAATTGCGCCGATATCAGTGTTTTTATCGAGCGGATTGCCCACCCGCAGCTGGCGCATGCGCGCCTGTAGCTTGTCCAAAAATAGCGCCGATACGGATTCCTCCAGTAACAGGCGCGAACCGGCGCAGCAGACGTGACCTTGATTGAAGTAGATGCCATTGACCACGCCTTCAACGGCTTGATCAATCGCGGCGTCCTCGAAAACGATATGCGCACTTTTGCCGCCCAGTTCCAAGGTCAGGCGTTTGCCGGTGCCGGCCAACGAGCGCGCGATGGTTTTGCCAACCTCGGTGCTGCCGGTGAACGCTACTTTGCTGACCAGCGGATGGCTGACCAGCGCCGCGCCCGCTGCACCCGCGCCGGTGACCAGATTGACCACGCCAGGCGGCAATCCGGCTTCTTCGAAAATCTCCATCAATTTCAGCGCGGTAAGCGGCGTTTGTTCGGCCGCCTTAAGCACCACGGTATTGCCGCAGGCGAGTGCCGGCGCGATTTTCCAAGCCGCCATCAGCAGCGGAAAGTTCCACGGAATGACTTGCCCAGCAACGCCCAATGGCGCGACTTTGCGCCCCGGCACGGCGTAGTCGAGTTTGTCGGCCCAGCCGGCGTAGTAGAAGAAATGCGCGGCGACGAGTGGCAAGTCGACATCGCGCGATTCGCGGATCGGCTTGCCGTTGTCGATGCTCTCTAACACCGCTAACTCACGCGAACGTTCCTGGATCAAACGCGCGATGCGAAACAAATATCGACCACGCTCGCGCCCCGATAACTTCGACCAGCGCCGCTCATACGCGCTGCGCGCGGCACGCACCGCCGCGTCTACATCGGCGGCATCGGCATCGGCGATCTGCGATAACACCTCGTCGGTAGCGGGATTGACGCTGGCGAAGTAGCGGCCGGCAGTCGGCGGCGTCCATTTGCCACCGATAAACAACTCATGACGCGCGGGTATCTGCACGATCTTGTGGGACTCGATGCTAGGAGCGTAGTCGAGTACAAAGCCGGCCGCAGGCGCAGGCTTCGACGCGTGAGTGGTGGCGAGTTCTTCAGTCAAGCGAGTAGCCCTTATCGTAGTAGTAGCGGCCGGTGTACTGCTTGAAAATCTGCCGCAGCACGTCGTTGAGCAAGGCGCTCGCGCCAAAACGGTACAAATCCGGCGTCATCCAGGCCGAGCCTAAGGTTTCATAGAGCATGCACAGGTAAGCGATCGCCTGTTTTGCGGTGCGAATCCCACCGGCCGGTTTCATGCCGATGCGCTCACCGGTTTTGCGGTAGTGATCGGCGATCGCTTGCAGCATCACCAAGGTCACCGGTGGTGTCGCAGCCGGCTGGATTTTGCCGGTCGACGTCTTGATAAAATGTGCGCCGGCGGCGATTGCTAGATCCGACGCCAAGCGCACCCGATCCAGACTGCCGAGTTCGCCCGTTTCCAAAATCACCTTCAAATGCGCGGCGCCGCAAGCATCCCGAACGGCGGCAATCTCGTCGAAAACTTGCTGATACTCGCCAGCCAGAAACGCGCCGCGATTAATCACCATATCGATTTCGTCGGCGCCCGCATCCACCGCTTCGTGCACGTCGACCAAACGCGTCGCCAAACTAGTTTGGCCAGACGGGAATGAAGTTGCCACCGACGCGACGTGCACACCGCTGCCTTGCAGCGCTTTGACCGCATGCGGCACCAACAGCGGATACACACATACCGCGGCGACCGCCGGAATCGGTCTAAATCCAGCAATCTTCGACAGCGCCTCAGTGAGTGCCGGCGCCGCAGGTTGGCGCGCCTTGTTGCACATCTGGCGCACCCGCGCCGGCGTATCAGCGCCTTCCAGCGTTGTTAAGTCCATCATGCGAATCGCCAAATACAACAGATCAAGTTTGCTCTGCTGCTTGACACTGCGTTTGGCAAAAAACGCCGCGCGCTCTTCGGCGCCAACGCTATCCACCGGCACGGCGGCAAGGGCGATGGCTGCGCCACCCGTGGAACGAAGGTCGACAATCATCGGGCCAGGCTACTCCCAGGTTGAAGGGACGGTGCCACTGGCAGCGGTCGCCAGCGCTTATGGGCTGCCGAGCATAAGGCCACACGCGGAATCCTGTCAGGCCATTTGCCACAGATTCGCCCGAATCGTGCGTTTGCTCGTGTTTTGTGTCGAGCGAAGCTGGTTGCGCTGCTTTTCTGTGGTTTTGTGCCCGCTGCAAGCCGAGCTCGGGCCGAGCCAGCTGACGACTTTCACGGCAAATCACGACCCAGCTCAGCGCACGGGCCGATTCTTTTGCGATTTTGCTGAACAATGGGTTCAGCAAACCCCCACCTGCATGTTCCGCTTGCGACGTCAAGAATTGCCCGAACTCGCGGTTTTCTTTAGAATCCGCACTCCACGGCTCCCCCAGCGAGCTGGCTTCACCCGAGTCGATCGCGCGTGCAGACCAATGGTCTACGCGCCGATGAGGGGTCGCCCGTGTTTAGACGGTGGTTCGCACTCGCCAACTGCAGGAGAGGACCGCGATCGTGAAGTGGTACGTCGTTAACACCCGCCCCCGCGAAGAAACTCGCGCTGTAGAGCACCTCACCCGTGAGGGCTATCAGTGCCTTTATCCACGAATCCGACGTACGCTGCGGACGACCAAAGGATTGGTCGACCGAGTTGAGTCGTTGTTCCCTAACTATTTGTTTTTGCATGCTAACCCGATGACGGATAACCTCGCTCGCGTACGTTCGACGCGCGGTGTCCGCAATCTGGTGCGCTTTGGGCTGGAACCCGCTGAGGTTCCACCCGAGGTGATCGAAGAATTGCAGTTGTGTGGCGATAAACAAAGTGGTGTCATCAAATTGAGCGGTGCTGCGCGGCAAGCAGTGGCGGCTAAGTTTGCGGCCAGCACGCTGGTCGACTTCGGTGGGGTGTTCTTGACCACCGATGGCTCAGAGCGGGTCATCCTGTTAATGCGTGTCCTCGGCGAATACAACAAAGTGGCGCTGCCCGAAGATCAAATGGAAGGCTCGCAGGTCGCCGCCTGAGCACTTGGCAGAGGCCTTCGGCGCAGCGTCGCACGAAGGCCTTTGTTTTTCTCCGCCCACGCGGCGCAGCCGTGTTTATTGCGATTGAGATACTCCGATGGGTCTTTCCCTGCGCGACCAGTTAATCCAGGCAGGGTTTTCCGAACCCAAACCTGAGCCGAAGCCAGCGCCGAAGCCGCAGCACAGCCAACGTGGCCCTGCGCCGCCATCGCGCGGCGGCCCGTCGAATCGCCAAGGCCAACGGCCGTCGCCTGATCAGCGAGGTCAGCGTCCCGATCAGCGTGGACCGCAGGCCGCGCCAGAGCAACGTGCTGCCGATCAGCGCAGCCCACGCCCTGCGCCAGAGCAACGTGCTGCGGATCAGCGTGGCCCACGCCCTGCGCCAGAGCAACGTGCTGCCGATCAGCGCAGCCCACGCCCTGCGCAAGAGCAACGTGCCGCGCCAGAGCAGCGCGGCAGCGCCCGGCCACCGCAACAGCCGAACCGCCCAGACAGCGGGGCGGGTGTCAAACCCGCGCATGCCGCACGCGACGCTAAGCCGAATACTGCACCACGCGAGCCCAAGCCGAAGTCTGGCGAGCCCTCGTTGGCGCACGCCTATCAAATTCGCGCCGAGACCGAAAAACGCGAGCGCGAGGAAGCGCAAAAACGTGCGCAGGAAGAAGCGCAGCGTAAACGCGAACAGCGCCTGAAACTCACCGCGCTGGTCGCCGGTCAAGCGCTCAATGACCGCACAGGCGAGCATGCCCGTAATTTCTTTTACGGCAAAAAAATTCGTAAGGTCAACGTCACCCCCGAACAATTTTTGCAGCTCAACGCCGGCGAACTCGGCGTCGCCCAAGTCGATGGCCGCTTCGTGATTCTGACCCCTGCGCTGATCCGCGACGTTCTGCAAATCGCGCCGCAACAAGTTGCCTTGTTTGTGCCGGACGGCATCGGCGCGTCAAACAACCCAGACGATGACTACAGCGATCCGCGCTTCGTGGTGCCCGACGATTTGGTTTGGTGAAGTGTTTCGATTTTTAGGCGGGCCAATACAAGTCCAGTGATCCCGCCACCGGTAGGTGAACCTAATTCACCGCCGCACCCAACAAACTGCCGATTAGCCAAGTTAATGCGCCGGCGGCAACGCCGATACCGAGCATGCGCAGGCCGCCGCCTAGTGCGGAGCGGCCGGTGAACAGGCTCAGTGATGCGCCGGTGCCAAATAGGCCGATGGCGGCCATGCTGGCGCCGATGTAACCGGCGTTGGGCAGTTGTAGGCCGGCAAAAAACGGCAGCAATGGCACCAGTGCGCCGATTGAAAAAGCGCCAAAGGAAAAGCCGGCCGCGCCCCACGGCGAACCCAAGTCATCGGGATTCAGACCCAATTCTTCGCGCGCCAGCACATCCAGCGCCACCTTCGGATCAGCAGTCAGGCGATCGGCCAGTGCTTTAGCCTCAATGGGCGACAATCCACGCGCCTGATAGATCAATGCGAGTTCTGCGGCCTCGGCTTCTGGGTACTGAGCCAATTCCTGGCGTTCCAATTCGATCTGATACTCGAACAGTTCGCGTTGCGAACGCACCGAAATGTACTCGCCCGCGGCCATCGACAATGCGCCGGCCAGCAAACCAGCGATTCCTGCGGTGATGGTCGCAGAGGTTGACGACGAGGCGCCGATCACGCCGAGGATGAGGCTGGTATTTGACACCAAACCATCGTTGGCGCCAAAGATCGCGGCGCGCAGATTGCCACCGCCAAACCCTTTGTGTCGCCCGCCCACATCTTCCAGGCGAGTCGGGATCAGATGGCCGGGTAACACCGGGTCATAGGCCGACAATCCGCGGATTTTGAGCGCCGCGAGCAAGGGTTTGATGCGCCGCGGACCCAGTCGACGCGCCAACATGATAGTCAGACGCTCGCGCGGTCCGGGCGTAAAGCTCGGCAGCGACGCGCCTTCCCGAGCGGCGATGCTGGCCCAGGTAAGCGCCTGTTTCTTCGCCTCCGCAGCGAGTGCGCTGAACAATGCGGCGATACGTGGCTCAGCTTCCAGCGTCGCCAGTTGCCGATACAACCACGCGGAGCGGGTTTCTTCTAGCCAGCTGTCGGGCGCGGACATGGGTGCATCACTCGTCAGGATCGTAATCGAGCACTGGCGCCAGCCAGCGTTCGACTTCACGCAGCGATTGGCCGCGGCGATGCGCGTAATCTTCGACTTGTTCTTTGCTGATGCGGCCGACGATAAAGTATTGGCTGTTCGGATGCGCGAAATACAAACCGCTGACCGCCGCGGCCGGGTACATCGCGAAACTTTCGGTTAACTGCAATCCGGTGTTTTGTTCGGCCTGCAACAGATCAAAAATGACCCGTTTTTCGGTGTGGTCGGGGCAAGCTGGATAGCCTGGGGCAGGGCGAATTCCTCGATAGCCTTCGTCGATCAGCGCGCTGTTATCGAGCTGTTCGTCTTGCGCATAACCCCAGTACTCGCGTCGCACACGCTGGTGCAAACGCTCAGCGAAGGCTTCCGCTAGTCGATCGGCGAGCGCTTTCAGCATGATCGCGCTGTAGTCATCATGCGCGGCTTCAAACGCCGCGACGTGCCGCTCAATACCAATTCCGGCCGTGACCGCAAAGGCGCCGATGTAGTCGGTCTTGCCCGATGATTTTGGCGCCACGAAGTCAGCCAGACACAAATTCGGTCGGCCGGGCGGCTTGTCGGCTTGTTGGCGCAGGAAGGAGAACGACGCGAGCAGGCCGCTTGTTGGTGCTGGCGGCACGCCATCAGGTGCACTGCTGCTGGCACTGGCGCCCGCCGCATAGACCTCCACTTCCTCGCCCACCGAGTTGGCCGGCCACAAGCCGATCACGCCGCGCGCGCTGAGCCAGCCTTCGCTGATGATGCTGTCGAGCATGCTGTTGGCGTCGGCGAGCAGTTTGCGCGACTCCACGCCGACCACGGCATCGTCGAGGATCGCTGGATAGCGTCCGGCCAATTCCCAGGTCGAGAAAAATGGTGTCCAGTCGATATGCTCGCGCAATTCTGCCAACGGGTAGTTGTCGTGCACCGTCAGTCCCAGCTGCTTGGGCGTCGGGGGCTCGTAACTGGCCCAATCGCCGTCGAAGCGGTTACTGCGCGCATGCGCCAGCGATACCAAGCGTTTGCCGGGGCCGCGGTCTTTGTGGCGCTCGCGCACTTCGGCGTAATCGGCGCGAGTTTCGGCGACAAAACGTTCGCGTTCCAACACGCTGACCAAATTTTGCGCTACGCCAACGGCGCGCGACGCGTCTTTCACCCACACCACCGGTGATTTGTAATGCGGTTCGATCTTCAACGCGGTATGCGCGCGCGATGTGGTGGCGCCACCAATTAACAGTGGCTGCGTCATGCCTTGTCTCTGCATCTCTTTAGCGACATGGTGCATTTCGTCCAGCGACGGCGTGATCAGGCCAGACAAACCAATGATGTCGGCGCCGACCGCGCGCGCGGTATCGAGAATCTTCTGCGCAGGCACCATCACGCCTAGATCAATGACCTCGAAGTTATTGCATGCCAGCACCACGCCTACGATGTTCTTGCCGATATCGTGAACATCGCCTTTGACCGTGGCCATCAAAATCTTGCCGTTGTTTTTTGCCACATCGCCGCTACGACGCTTTTCTTCTTCGATGTACGGAATCAGGTAGGCGACCGCTTTTTTCATCACGCGCGCCGATTTCACCACCTGCGGCAGGAACATTTTGCCGGCGCCGAATAGATCGCCGACCACATTCATGCCGGACATCAACGGGCCTTCGATGACTTCCAGTGGTTTGTTGGCGCGCTGTCGTGCTTCTTCAGTGTCGATTCCGACAAACTCATCAATGCCATGCACGAGCGCGTGTGCCAAGCGCTTTTCAACTTCCCAGCCGCGCCACTGCGCGTTTTCTCGCGCTACTTGCCCGTTGTCGCGTGCGCCACCTTGATACTTCGGCGCAATTTCCAGCAAACGCTCGGTCGCATCGGAGCGTCGATTCAGCACCACATCTTCGACGCGTTCGCGCAAATCGGTGGGCAAATCGTCGTAAATGGCTAAGGCGCCGGCGTTGACGATGCCCATGTCCATGCCGGCGCGGATCGCGTGATACAGGAACACCGAATGAATTGCCTCGCGCACCGGGTTGTTGCCACGCATCGCGAAGGACACATTGGAAACTCCGCCGGAAATGTGCACGCCGGGCATCAGCGCCTTGATCTGTCTACAGGCTTCGATAAACGCCACCGCGTAATCGTTGTGCTCGTCGATGCCGGTGGCAATCGCGAAGATATTCGGATCAAAAATAATGTCTTCCGGCGCCATGCCGATTTTGCTGGTCAGCAAGTCGTAGGCACGTTTACAGATCGACACTTTGCGCGCTACGGTGTCGGCCTGACCTTGTTCATCAAAGGCCATCACCACCACCGCGGCGCCGTAGTGCTGCACTTTGCGCGCATGCTCCAGGAAGGCCGCTTCGCCTTCCTTCAAACTGATCGAATTGACGATCGCTTTGCCTTGACTGCACTTCAGGCCGGCCTCGATGACGCTCCATTTTGAGCTATCGATCATCAGCGGCACGCGGGCGATGTCCGGTTCGGCGGCGATCAAGTTCACGAAGCGCGTCATTGCGGCTTCGGAATCGAGCAAACCTTCATCCATATTGATATCGATGATTTGCGCGCCGTTCTGCACTTGCTGGCGCGCTACGTCCACAGCGAGATCGTAGCGATCATCTTTGATCAGCTTCTTGAACTGCGCCGACCCGGTGACGTTGGTGCGCTCACCGACGTTGATGAAGTTCAGCTCGGGCGTGATGATCAACGGCTCCAAACCAGCCAAGCGCGTATAGGGCGCTGGCCTTGGAATGACGCGCGGTGGCAGTTTGGCGACCGCGTCGGCGATGGCGCGGATGTGCGCGGGCGTGGTGCCGCAGCAACCGCCGACGATATTGACTAGGCCAGAACTAGCGAACTCAGCGATCGTCGCCGCCATATCTTCTGGCGATTCGTCGTAATCACCGAAGGCATTGGGCAGGCCGGCATTCGGGTGCGCGCTGATCAAAGCGTCCATGCTGCGCGACAAATCTTCAACGTGTGGTCGCAAATCCTTGGCGCCAAGCGCGCAATTCAAGCCAATCGAAAATGCATGAGCATGGCGCACCGAATAGCCAAAAGCGTCCGCAGTTTGCCCAGAAAGCGTGCGTCCGGAGCGATCGGTAATCGTGCCGGAAATCATCACCGGCAAGCGATAACCGCGCCGCGCATAGACCTGATCAATCGCGTACAACGCCGCTTTGGCATTCAGCGTGTCAAAAATCGTTTCGACCATGATGATTTGCGCGCCACCATCGATCAGACCGTCGGTCGACTCGCGATAGGCCGCCGCCAGTTCATCAAAACTGACCGCGCGAAATCCGGGGTTGTTGACGTCCGGTGAGATCGACGCGGTGCGACTGGTGGGGCCCAGCACACCGACGCAATAGCGCGGACGATCGGGTGTTGCATGGCTTTTGCGATCGCAAGCCTCGCGTACCAGCTTGGCGGCGGCCACGTTTAATTCGTAACTCGCCTCTTCCAGATGGTAATCAGCCTGGCTGATGCGCGTCGCGTTAAAAGTGTTGGTTTCGATCAGCTCAGCGCCAGCGTCCAAGTACGCCTGATGCACGGCTTGCACAATTTTCGGTTGCGTCAGCGCCAATAAGTCATTGTTGCCCTTCAAATCATGCGCAAAATGGGCGAAGCGGTCGCCACGAAAATCGGCTTCCTCCAGTTTGTAACGCTGCAACATCGAGCCCATCGCGCCATCCAGGATCAAGATGCGCGAGCGCGCATCGGCGATCAAACGTTCGGATTCGGCGGGGTTCTTGAAGGGCAGTTCGATCATCATTCTATTCAGCCGTCTGGACAGCTGATCCTTGTATCAAGATAGAGCGATGGATTGTATAGAGAAAAGTTAGTGTGGGTGAGGCAGGCTTTTTGGGGCGATCCTCAAGCGGAAAAGCTGCTCCGGGCGGTAGCCACCCACACTTGGAAGTGCGGCGGTCGAGTTTCGACACCGCCGGAACGGATGCGCACGTCGACAAAGCCAGCATCGCCAATCAGCCGCTGCAGCTTGCTCGGTGAGAATCCGAGGTTGCGATGGCCAAACGGCGCGACGACGGATCGATGTTCATGCGCGTCCAGACAAGTCAGCAGCAAACGACCCTGCGCTCGCAACACCCGGGCTGCCTCGCTGAGCACCACATTGGGCTGTTCAGAATAGGGCAGGGCTTGCAGCAGCAGCACCAAATCGACCGATTGTTCGGTCAAAGGCAGCGCATGCATATCACCTTGCAAAACCCGCACTTGCGGCTGATCGGCCAACCGGGCTCGGCCGGCCTCGACCACGCGACTGCTTAAATCCACACAGGTTAAAGATCGCGCCCTGGGCGCCAACAACTGCGATAAAGCGCCGTCGCCGGAGGCCACATCCAACACGTCGCCTAAGTCCAACAGCTCCAGACAAGCGCGCATTGATGCTTCCCAGGTGCGCCCAGGCGAATAATGGCGTTCCATATCACCGGCCACGGTATCGGCCCAGTTGGCATTGCCAGAGCGCGCCGCCAGCACGTCAACCCGGCGTTGCAGATCCTCAACCAGCACTGCATCGCGCGCATGTCGATGCAAGCTGTCCCACAGCGCGCGGGTCGGCGCCGGCCAGTCTGCCATCGCCGCCCGGTAAAAAGCGGCCACGCCCGAGCGACGATCCACCACCAAACCCGCGTCTTTGAGTTTGCCCAGGTGCGTCGATACCCGAGGTTGTTTTAAACGCGTGATGATCGACAATTCAGCGACGGTCAGTTCCTCATCGACCAGCAGCGCGAGCAGCCGCACCCGACTAGCATCGGCAAGCACCCGCAACACCTCAGTGGCGACAATAAGTTCGATAGCGGCGTATCCGCATGAGATAGCAGTCGAAACTAGCGCGCTCTGACGCGTTTGTGTGAGTTGTCAATCGCCGCGCAAGGCCGCCGTTGCCGAAATGCGCGCTAGGCCACGTGCCGCCACCGCACTGGCGAGCAGCGCAACGATAAACGCGGTCAACAATCCGGGAATCAGCCAGGGCCCTGGATCGCTAGGCAGCGCCAAACGGGTGCCGAGCAACCTCAATGCGACAACTGCTGCGATGCTTCCGGTTGCAAGGCCGATCAAACTCAATGTGGCACCGTCTCTGACCAATTCCGCCTGCAATCTGCCCGTGCTGGCACCGACCGCCATGCGCACAGCAAGCTCTTCATGGCGCTGACGAATCGCGTAAACAAGGGTGGCGGCGATACCGATAGCCGCCAGCAGCAGGCTCGCCAAGGCAACAGTGATCGTCGCCAGTGCACCAAACAAAAAAGCGCGTTGGTCGGGTCGCCAAAAGCGGCGCAGTGCGAAGCGAAAATCCATCCAGAGCATGGTTTACCTCAATTGCGGCGGATACAGAAGACATTAATGCACTGTACGTGCCATCCACTACAGCGTGCACGCAGCCCTTTTTTTGGCAAAAGAACGCGAAAACGCTCACACAAGCGAACAGCAGTGTTCATTTGCGATCGGTCGCGGTGGTTGACGAGCCTTACACTGGCGCTACCTTTGTGCAAATCTGCAGTGCTGTCTTGTGGAGTTTTCAATCGTGTTGAAGCAAATTCTGGTCTTGGTGGCGCTGCTTGTTTTGACGGGCTGCGGTGCTAAGGATGAGCCCATTAAACCCGATACATATTCGCAACCGCCATCGGCGGCGGCGACCAGCGCGGCGGCGATTGAACAACCGCCGGCCACGAATCGCGATACCAAGTCGCGGGCTAAAGCGCAGCAGTCGGCGCGCACGGCGCAAGTACAAAACTATATGCAGCAAGCGACGGCTGCAGCGCAGCTGCGCCATCGCACCGCAACGAAGGCCTGTGCGGACCATCCTGAGCCACAAATGTGTGGCGAAGCGGTCGATGAAGGACTGCAGTCGGATCTGCGCGCTGCACGCGTGCAGTTCGATGAACAAATGACCGAACTAGCGCGGCAACAAGAAATCGAATAGCGAATAGCGAATAGCACAAGGGCTTGACGTTGCCAGATTCGCCCGACATACTTCTCTTTCTGCGCGCCCGTAGCTCAGTTGGATAGAGTACCTGGCTACGAACCAGGTGGTCGGAGGTTCGAATCCTTCCGGGCGCGCCATTTGTCTCTCGACGCCCGAACTGGTTTCGGGCGTTGATGTTTAGGGCAATGCGAAAAGTCAGATCAATTGACCGGTCGCGATGCTAGTCTTATGTTGTGCGATGGTGAGTGCATTGGCGCAGAGTAATCACGGGGTATAGCGCAGTCTGGTAGCGCGCCAGCTTTGGGAGCTGGATGTCGTGGGTTCGAATCCCTCTACCCCGACCAACTCTCGCCAGCGTAATCACCTTTAGCGGTTAGGCGCTCATCATCGGAAAGCTTGCGGAGCGTTGCGCCCGTAGCTCAACCGGATAGAGCATCGGCCTTCTAAGCCGACGGTTGCAGGTTCGATTCCTGTCGGGCGCGCCAGTTTTAAACGGTTTCAAGTGGTGGGTGTAGCTCAGCTGGTAGAGCATCGGATTGTGATTCCGACGGTCGCGGGTTCGAGCCCCGTCATCCACCCCAGTTTTGCCGAAAGTCAGTGGTTTTCGATGGGTTGTTAGCTCAATGGTAGAGCAGCTGACTCTTAATCAGTAGGTTCGGGGTTCGAGTCCCTGACAGCCCACCAACATACCGACCCTGACTTGCCGGTTTGGTCCATGCGAAAGTGGCGGAATGGTAGACGCGCTGGGCTTAGAATCCAGTGGGGTAACCCGTGAGAGTTCGAGTCTCTCCTTTCGCACCATGTTCAGGCAGACGTTTGGCGTCCTGCCGCATTAGTCTGTGATTTTTGGAGGTTTCATGCAGGTTTCGGTCGAGAAGCTGGATGGTTTTGCGCGCCGTCTGAAAGTCAGCGTTCCTAGCGAGCGCTATCAACAGAGCGTTCATTCGCGAATTCGCGAGCTGTGCAAGACAGTCACGATGAAGGGTTTTCGTCTGGGCAAGGTTCCGGTACTCATCATTGAGAAGCGTTTTGGCCAGCAGGTACGTGAGGAAGTCAGCGGCAATTTAATCCGCGAGACTTTGGCCGAAGCGGTCCAACAGAATAATTTGCGCCCTGCACATACGCCTTCGGTGGTGCTGGATAACGCTGCTGCGAATGAGTTCGTCTACACCGCCACCTTTGACGTGTTGCCTGATTTGCCGGCTATCGATGTCAGCGATTTAGAGATTGCGCGCGAAGTGGCGCAAGCCACCGACGCGGATATCGATCGTATGATCGATACCTTGCGCCGCCAGCGGATGAGCATTCGCGCAGTTGACCGCGCCGCTGTTACGGGTGATTTTGTCGCGTTCGAATTTGTCATCAGCGCCGGTGAAGTGCGCATTCCGGAACAGGGACAGGAAAAAGGCACCACCGCGATCGGCCAAAAGTCGGTGATGCCGGAAATTGAAACCGCGCTCATTGGCATGTCGGTTGGTGAAAGCAAACAGGTTGAGTTGAGTTTTCCGGCGGATTACCGCGATGCGCGACTCGCTGGCCAAACCGCATCCATTGAGGTTACGTTGACCCAAGTCAGCGAAGGCGTGCTGCCCGATGTCGATGACGCTTTTGCGCACACTTTCAACATTCCCGGTGGTGTCGATGCGTTCCGTCGCGAGGTTCGGCAGAACCTAGAGCGTGAACTTGGACAAGCCCTGTCAGCGCGCTTGCGTGGCGTGGTGGTCGAACAACTGCTCAACAAGTACGATTCGCAGCCGGTCCCCAATTCGCTGGTCACCAGCGAAGCGGAATCCATTCAGCGTCAGGCAATCGCCGAGCAAACGGAACGTGCCAAGCGTGCCGGACAGCCGGTGCCGCCAGAGCCCGCTCTGGAGAGCTTGCGTGATATCGCCCGTCGTCGCGTTTTGGCAGGGTTGTTGCTGAACGAGTTAGCCACGCGCAATGGCTTACGCCTGGACGAAAACCGCGTACAGGTGGCCCTCTCGGCCGTCGCTTCGACCTACGAAGACCCGGCGGAAGTGGTCACTTTGTATAGGCAGGACCAGCGCTTGTTGAATAATTTGCGCGCCCGAGTTATGGATGAGCAAGTCGCAGAGTGGGTTGCCGAGCACGCCAAGGTGACTGAAGTGCAGCGCAGCTTCCAGGAAATCCTGCAACCGAACGCCTGATACGGCGAGCGCTAAAAGGTCTACCCGTTCGGTTACGCATGATTCGCTGCGAACGGGTGGCAGTTTCCATGCCCTTGTCAACAAAGCTCGCTCTGCTGCTTTCGCCAATGACGCGCATGCGCCGTTGAGCACCGTGCACTGAAAATGGCCAGTTGTGTTGCGGGTGGGCTCGCAGAGCGCGTTGAAAACCGCTAGAACGACCCCATTACCATTCTTCTGCAATGGAGCACACCATGGCCAACGAAATCCGCGCTTTGAATCTGATTCCAATCGTTGTCGAGCAGAGCGCCCGCGGTGAGCGCGCCTATGACATTTATTCGCGACTGCTGAAAGAGCGCGTGGTCTTCTGCGTCGGTCCGATCGACGACTACATGGCCAATGTGATTGTCGCGCAATTGCTGTTTTTGGAATCAGATAATCCCGACAAAGACATCAATTTGTATATCAATAGCCCTGGTGGCGCGGTGACCGCCGGCATGGCGATTTACGACACAATGCAATTCGTGAAGCCGTCGATCAGCACGATGTGTATTGGTCAAGCGGCCAGCATGGGGGCGGTTCTGCTGGCGGCGGGCGCTGCCGGTAAACGCTATTGCCTGCCCAATTCGCGCGTGATGATTCATCAGCCGCTGGGTGGGTT
>CAZLSB010000036.1:0-22634 GCA_964561825.1 uncultured Xanthomonas sp. | reverse complement strand
CGACCGCGGCTTTGCTCACCGCGCCAAACGGGATACAGGTCGTCCCGTTCACCCATGTGACCGCGCCGACATTTAACGTCGTGTCATTGTCCCAGCTTGGAGAGTTCACAACATAATTGCCATTGCTCAAGACTCTGACGCCGCCAAAACCCACCGCATCGGTGGTCGCGCTGCCGGTCAAGGAATTGGCGGCGCTGACGACCACTCCACCGGCTTGAAATTCCAAGGGCGTCAGGCAGGTCACAGCGCCGCGCCCGCCGCTCCAACTTGGGCTGACAATCACGAGATTGCCGCTGGGCAAGACCACCGTACCATTGCTCCCGATTTGGTCATTGGCGATGCCGCCAATCACCGAATTGGTAGGCGTGACCGCGCCGACCACCGCCACCTTGGCGGTCACATTCTTCACGCCAACCGCGGCAGTGTTCAGCGTGGGCGGATCGACTCCAGTTGGGCTGCCGGCAATGATATTGCCCAGGTAGCTGATGACCGACCGCACCGTCGCCCAGTTGTCGGCGCCGCCACTCAGCGTGGCGCTGGCAGGTAGCACGCGACCCTGCGTGGAAACAGTGATCGCACCCCCCGCGGTCTGCGCATCCTGCGCCGCAACTGGCGTTCCCAACAGCAACATCGCAACCAGCACGATGCGCCGGGAGTTGGCGACTGCAGGCATTAACTGGACGGAAGGATTCAGGGGATTCGTCATGGAAGACCGGCCTTTGAGGTTCAAGTAGAGCAGCGCCTTAGGTCGCCACACGGCGTGCGCGACGCTCGGAGCATAACGGACTACGCCGATTTAGCAGAGTCAGAGTTCGGCCATGCACCAGCACGATTCGGACTTTCGAGCATTTTCAGGCTGTTTGGGCGGCGCGTGCTGCGTGAGTCAAAAGAGCCGACTACAAGTCGGCGATCCAGGTCGCTTGCCGCAGGCTGGGTGTTCGCGTTGCTTTTCTGCATCGCCGCTCCGGGCACTCGCGCGGTAATTCTTGATCGCCGAGTTGTACTCGGCGTTTGGGCTGAAGATTCCTAGCCCGCAGGATGCGTTGAGGCACGAAACGCATCGATCGTGTGTTACTGCAAACCGCGAAACCGGACACCTAGCACAATCCTTGCGGTTCGCTAGCTCACCACTACTTGTTAGGACCGCGGCAGTGCCCGCTGAATCGTATCGCTGTCGTAACCGCGCGCTTGCAAAAAACGCGCTCGGCGCGCCCATTCTTTGTAATCGCTGGGTGCGTCGGTGCCAAATCGTCGTTCGGCCAAGGCTTTGGCTTGCTCAACCCAATCGATTGGCGCTTCGTTGTCGCCGCTGATGGGGCGATCGCTGCTTAATCCCGCCTCGCGCAGTTGCGCGCGAATCCGCACCGGGCCATGTCCACGCCGCAGGCCACTGGCCACTTTAGCGCGCAAGGCGCGTTGGTCGCTGAGATAATCGTCGTCGATCAGTTGCTGTAAGGCAGCGCTGATTTCATCATTTGGGTACTCGCGTTGCTCAAGCTTGTGCGCCAATTGCTGGCGCGAATGCTCACGCATCGCCAATAAGGCCAGCGCCGCAGCATAAGCGCTGCGGCGCGGTTTTTCTTTTTTTCTATTCGTCGTCAACACCAGCAGCCACCGCTGGCACCGGAGTTTTGATATCGAGCAGTTTCTCGCGAATGCGCGTTTCGATTTCTTGGGTGATCTCTTTGTGCTGCTTCAGAAACAGCCGCACATTATCTTTGCCCTGACCGATGCGTTCGCCTTTATAACTGTACCAAGCACCGGATTTGTCGATCAGATTTTGCGCAACACCCAATTCGATAATCTCGCCCTCGCGGGAAATACCTTCACCGTAGAGAATTTCGAACTCGGCCTGTCGGAACGGCGGTGCCATTTTGTTCTTCACCACTTTAACGCGGGTTTCGGAACCGACCACTTCATCACCGCGTTTAACACTGCCGGTACGGCGAATATCTAAGCGAACGGAAGCATAAAACTTCAGCGCATTACCGCCCGTGGTGGTTTCCGGGCTACCAAACATCACGCCAATCTTCATGCGAATCTGGTTAATGAAGATCACCAAACAATTGGAGCGTTTGATGTTGCCGGTCAGCTTGCGCAGTGCCTGACTCATTAACCGCGCCTGCAAACCTACGTGCGAGTCGCCCATCTCGCCTTCAATTTCTGCCTTCGGCACCAGCGCGGCGACCGAATCGACCACGACCACATCGACGGCATTGGAACGCACCAACATATCGGTGATTTCCAGGGCTTGTTCGCCAGTATCGGGTTGCGATACCAACAGATCATCGACATTGACGCCGAGTTTTTCCGCATAGCCTGGGTCCAAGGCGTGCTCGGCGTCGACAAATGCCGCGGTGCCACCGGCGCGTTGAGCGGCGGCAACCACCTGCAGCGTCAGCGTGGTTTTGCCCGAAGACTCCGGCCCGTAGATCTCCACCACGCGGCCGCGCGGCAATCCACCAATGCCAAGTGCGATGTCCAAACCCAATGAACCGGTGGATACCGCCTCAATCGCGTCAGAGGTTCGATCGCCCATCCGCATGACGGTGCCTTTGCCAAACTGCTTTTCAATCTGCGCGAGCGCAGCCGCTAGCGCACGGCGCTTGTTGTCGTCCATGTGAAATTCCCCATCGAAGTGAACCGGATTTATGCATGGCCCGAATCTCAGCAGCTGAGACGCTGGGCGGCGAGTGGAAGAATGATGCCACACTGCCTAGTGCAGGCTTAAGTCAGCAAAGTGCGCGATCCCTTGTCAGAAAATTCTGACATTTATTGATGAAATATCGCTCAGAAGGCTTCGTTAGGCGTGATCAGGATCTTTTTCAGCCCTTCCAGCGCTGCGGCCACCGTGTGGCGCCGTACGGCGTCGCGATCGCCTTGTAAATGAATCACTTGAGTGACCGGTGGATGATGACCGCGACCCCAAGCCAGCCACACGGTGCCGACCGGTTTGCCCGGCGTACCACCACTGGGGCCGGCGATACCGGTGATCGCCACCGCGACGTTGGCGCGACTGCGTGAAAGCGCGCCACGCACCATTTCAACCACGGTTTCCTCACTCACGGCGCCGTGTTGTTCCAAAATGACCCGCGATATGCCTAACATGGTTTCTTTAGCCTCGTAGCTATAGGCCACAAAGCTGCAATCGAACCAATCTGAGCAACCGGCGATCTCCGTGACCACCTTAGACAGCCAACCACCGGTGCAGGATTCTGCCGCCGCCAGTTTCATGCGCCTAGCCAACAACAATCGACCTATTTCCTCACCGGCTAGGTGCAGATCGAGATCCGCAGGGATGTTCAGAGCCACTTCGGCACGTCCTGGTAAGAGCAAATAGTCGGCGTGAACGATAGCGCGAGCGCCGATCGAAAGTTCAACACACAGTCACTAAGAACGCCAAGTAGCGCGGGTCGAGCAATCGCACCAACAAACGGGACTAAAAGGGGATATGAATCCACCTACAGGTTTTGCCATGAAGACTCATTCTGAACAACGCACCCGCCGCAACGCGGAAGATTTGCGCGGTTTAGGGCGACTGGCTACCGACGCGGTGACCGGCGTGACCGATATGGTGGAGGCCATGCATCGCACTATCGGCGGTCTGGCGCCGCCGTTGGGCCTAGGCCCAACTGGACCAACGTCTGGAATCGCCGGTTTGGTGTATCGCAGCGTGCGCGGCGTCACGCGCTTGGTGGGAGGCGGCGTTGACATGGCACTGTCGGCTGCCGCACCACTATTGGGCGAATCGCAACCCGCGGCGCTGCGCGCAGCCGCAGTCGCCGCGCTGAACGGCGTCTATGGCGATCACTTGGCGCGCACTGGCAACCCATTGGCCATTTCCATGTACCTGTGCCATGCCAATCGCGTGCTGCACTTGGATCGCAAGCCCCTGCCCACAAACGAATTGGGTCCACATCCCTTGCTGCTTCTTCACGGTTTGTGCATGAACGATCAACAGTGGCAACGCAATGGTCACGATCATGGCGCCGCTTTGGCACGCGATCTGGGCTACACGCCGATCTATCTGCATTACAACAGTGGCCGCCACGTGGTCGACAATGGGCGCGAACTCGCGCACCTGTTGCAACAGTTGTTTGCAGCTTGGCCGCAACCGATGCAATCACTGACATTGCTCGGACACAGCATGGGTGGATTGGTCGCGCGCAGCGCCGTGCACCGTGCGCAGCTTGAATCTCTCCCGTGGCTCAAGTCACTGCGCGCAATGGCTTTTTTGGGCACACCCCATCACGGCGCGCCGCTGGAGCGCGCCGGGCATTGGGTCGATACGCTGATCGGATTTAGCCCCTACAGCGCGCCACTCCAAGGCCTGGGCGAGAGCCGCAGCGCCGGCATCAAAGATCTGCGTTTTGGCCATGTGGCCGAAGCGTTGCCGAGTGGCAAACAACGCCTCGATTTGCGTCGACCGGTGCCGTTACCCATCGGCGTACACAGTTATGCGATTGCCGCCACCCGTGGCGCATCCGATTTACCCAATGATCGACTGCCGACGGACGGTTTGGTGCCAGTGGCCAGCGCACTGGGCACGCATGACAACCCAACGCTGGCGCTGGATATTCCAGACGAGCAGCGTTGGATCGCCCACGGCCGCGGTCATTTTGATCTGCTCAACGATCCAGAAGTGTACGAGCGACTCAAGAGCTGGTTGCAAGGGAGTCAAGCGCAATAGCCCACCCAGCCGCGCCGATCGCGTTCGTACGTCGCCCGACTGAATCGTGGCTGTCCGGTGAAGGCGAACTAACGTTCCCTTTACGCGTGTAACTCAGTGCCTTCGCCAGACTCCACCACAACCTACTGAAAAGAAGTCGCCGATGCGTGCCCTGCTGATTGCCATGTTGTTTTTCCACGCCAGTGTCGCGCTTGCGCAGACCGAGCCCAGCAGTCCAGCGGAGACGGCAGCGACCAGCCAACTGCTTGAAGCTGTCGTGGTCAGTGGTGTGCAGCCCGGCCCAGGTCTTTGGCGGGTATCCAAGGGCGATAAGGTCATGTGGGTATTGGGTGTGTTATCGCCATTACCCAAACGGATGAAATGGGCGCCGCGTGAAGTGGAGCAGATTATTGCTAGCTCACAAGCCTTTCTAAAGGGTCCGAGCGCCAAACTGAAAAAAAACATCGGCTTTTTCCGCGGTTTAACTTTATTGCCAGCTGCGCTTGGTTCGAGAAAAAATCCGTATGACAAGAAACTCGTCGAAGTGGTACCCGCCGATTTATATGCGCGTTGGCTGCCGCTAAAGGCCAAATATATAGGTCGCAGCAGCGGCATCGAAAAACAGCGGCCCCTATTCGCGTCAGCCAAGCTCTATGAAAAAGCCATCAAAAAGAACAAATTAACCTTCGATAGCCAGACGGAAACAGTGATCAAAAAGGCGTTGAAAAAAACCAAAATTCCGCTGATTGAACCCACCATTGAAATCGACTTGCCAGATCCGCGCCAAGCCATCCGCGATTTCGCCAACTCTAGTCTGGACGATATTGATTGTTTCGCAAAAACCTTAGAACGCTTGGAAACCGATTTACAAGCGATGCGAGAACGCGCTAACGCCTGGGCCACCGGCGATATCGAAGCCTTGCGAGCCCTACCCTTCACTGATCAAAACCAAATTTGCGCCGATGCCGTGCTCAACGCCGGATTTGTAAAAGACCGCGGTTTGGGCGATATGCGCGCACGACTGGGCGAGGCTTGGCTACAGGCCGCAGAAACCGCGCTGGCCACCCACAAGAGCACCTTCGCCATGTTGCCGATGGCGCAAATACTCAAACCCGATGGATACATCGAGACCCTGCGGGCACGCGGTTATGACGTGGAAGAGCCTTAGCATGACTTGTGCCCCTGTTGCAGTGCTCAGTGCGCGCGTAGCCTCACTGCCCTCGCCCACTGTCTCGGTGCCAACGCCCTATGCGATCTCCCAAATTGTTGACGTTTTTGATCGGTCTAAGCCTGACCGCCCCCTTGCTGGCAGCAGATTCTGATCGCTGGGACATTCCGATTGCGGTGAAGACGCTGGACAACGGCTTGACCGTGGTGATTTCTGAGGATCACAGCGCGCCGGTGGTCGGCGTTAGCGTGGTCTACAAGGTGGGCATGCGCCTGGAGCCAAAAAATCGCAGCGGCTTCGCACATTTGTTTGAACACTTGATGTTCGAAGGCACGCCCAACGCCAAAGAGGGCACCTTTGACAAAGTGATCACCGGCGGCGGCGGTCGCAACAACGGCTCAACGCGCCCGGATTACACCAATTACATTGCAGTGGCGCCGGTGTCGGCGCTGGAGTCGATTTTGTGGCTTGAAGCGGATCGCATGACAACCTTGGATTTCAATGCAAAAACATTGAAGAACCAACAGGATGTCGTTAAAGAAGAGATTCGAGTTAATGTTCACAATCAGCCGTACGGCGGATTCATGTGGATTGATATCTCGCAGCATGCCTTTCAGAAGTGGGAGAACAATCACGACGGATACGGCAGTTTTGTCGATCTGGAAAACGCCAACTTAGATGACGTACGTGCTTTCCATCGCGATTATTATGGCCCCAATAACGCAGTATTGGCATTGGCGGGAGATATCACGCCAGAGGCTGGATTTGCGCTAGTCGAGAAGTATTTCTCAAATATTGAATCACGTCCAACACCCGCCAAACCCGATGTGAGTGAACCCCTCAATAGCAAAGAAAAGCGCATTACTCAATCTGATGCGTTGGCACAGGTACCGGCTGTCGCAGTAGCTTGGAAAATTGCAGATCGGGGCAGCGTGGATCAGGCGCCCGTTGCGGTGCTCGCCGAAGTGCTCGCGGGTGGTGATGCATCGCGCATGTACCAAGGTTTGGTCAAGGGCAAAGAAATGGCCCTCAATATCGACTTTCTATTCGGACTCACCGGTCCTTTTGAATACGACGGCCCAACGCTGCTCACGCTGTTCGCCTTGTACAAACCGAACATCAAATCAGAGCAACTCATCGACGAAATGGATGTGCTGATTGCCAACATCGTCAAGGATGGCGTGTCCGACGCCGAATTGGCGCGCGTCAAAACCGGCATGTTGTCCGATTGGAATAACAACATGGAGAGTTTCCTTGATCGCGCTGATACCTTGGCGAAGTTCCAGGCCCTGTGGGGTGATGCCAAAGTGGCCAATAGCGTGCCCGGCCGGATCGAAGCTGTTAAATCCGACGATATCAAACGCGTTGCGGCTAAATATCTGACCGCCGAAAACCGCACCGTGATTGATCGCAAACCAGCCGCCATGTTGGCTGCCGACGCTGCCGCGAAGAACTAAGGGCCATATCATGATCAAAATCATTAGCAAAACCGCGCTAGCCTTGGTCATCAGCGCCACGCTGGCTGCATCTGTCCATGCCGAAATCGCACTGCCCAAGGATTTACCCGCTTACGCGGCAGATAAACCCTTACCGGTGCCAGAAATAAGCAAGCAGACCCTAGATAATGGACTCACTGTTTGGGTAGTGCCGCGCGAAGGTGTGCCACGGGTTGATTATGTGTTGTCATTCAAAGATGCCGGATTGGCCGCTGACGATGCCGCGATGCCAGGTTTCGCATCAACACTGGCATCCATGCTCAGTGAAGGCACCAAAAAACGTGATTCGAAAGACATCGCCGAAACTGCGCAGGGTTATGGCGGATCAGTGGGTGCCTACGCGAGTAATGACGGCCTCACTTTGGTCGCCAATGCGGTGGCCTCGCAAGCTGAGCCGATGATGGATTTGCTCAGCGAAATCGCCCGCAGCCCGAGTTTTCCAGAAAACGAAATTGTGCTCACGAAAGCCAATGCACTGCAAGGGTTGAAAGCGGCAGAAGCACAACCGGGCTTTCGCGCCGAACGCGCTATTTTAAGCGCGGTCTATGGCGAGCATCCGTATGCCCGCACGCAAGCGACGGAAGCTGGCATTAATGCGGTAACGCAAGAAAAGCTGAAAGCAGCGTATGCGACGCGCCTGCGTCCGGACAAAGCCTTGTTAGTCATTAGTGGGCGTATCGATAAGGATAATGCCTTCAAGTTAGCCAAAGCGGCATTGGGTGATTGGACCGTCGATGGTGATGCGCTAGCGCAGACGACTCCGCCGTCCGGCAAGATGAAGCCAACTTTCGTGCATTTAGATCGCGACGGCAGCGTGCAATCAAGCGTGCGTATTGGAAGGCCGGCCGTTTCGGCGACCAACCCCGACTATATCGCGCTGCGCCTGACTAGCACTATTCTCGGCGGCGGTTTCAGCAGCCGTTTGATGCAGAATCTGCGCGAAGATAAAGGCTACACCTACGGTGCTGGTGTGGGTTACCGCGCGCAAAGCCAGGGTGGCGCACTGATTGCATCAGCCGACGTGCGCAATGAAGTCACTGGCGCGGCACTTGGCGAGTTCTTTGCCGAATACAAACGCATCGGTAGCGAGGCCGTTAGCGACGACGAAATGCAAATGAATAAGCGTTATGTCGCCGGTGGTTATTTGATCAGCAACCAATTACAGGGCGCCGTGGCATCCACCTTGGCAAATAATTGGCTGGTCGGTCTGCCACCCGAGTTCCTGGGTGAATTTGTGCCAAAAGTGCGCGAAGTGGACGCCAAACAAGTGCAAGCAATGGGGCGCAAATATTATGATCCAAAAGCGCAGTCGATCGTCGTGGTGGGTGATCAAGCTGTGGTCGAGCAGCTCAAGGATTACGGTTTTAAATAGGGCGGCTAACAAAGCGCTAGCCCGCACGCCCCCACCGAACATGCAATAAGTCATTGAGCACCGGCGCGCAGCTTTTGTGGGTTCGGACTTGTCCGAACCCTTTTTGCAGTTGCTGTTCGCCGTCGTTTCCGTTACGCCGGCAAAACGCGCGAAAAGCCGAAGCAGCGGCGTTTGGACAAGTCCAAACTCACGAAAAGCGGCCCCGCCTGTTTACAGCTCGCGCTGCCTGCGGCAAACGCCCTCGCAGCTCAAACCAGCGCACCACCGCAGCTTGATCCTTGCCCAGCCGTGCAACCATAACAATGCCCGGCGACCGCAATCTTGCGAGGCAGCGGCGCGTTCAGCAGATCCCTTAAATGCATGCGCTCGCCGCCTATGGGCAGCTTCAGCATTTGATTGAAGTCGCAGTCATAGATATCGCCCTGATAATCGACGCTAACCAGAAATCGACACATCACGTTGGCAAGATTTTCGTCGCGATGTGAGCTGACGAGTTTTTCCAGATACTCGTCAAACTTGCCTTTGGATACCAGCCACGATCCAAAACGCTGAATCGGCATATTGGCCAGCGTATACAAGGCATTAAACTCGATTGCGAAGTTGTCCATCAGCAAACGCTTGTAGTCCTTTTCAAGCAGTTGCTGCGCGGGTGGCAAAAATGCCCCGTTTGGGTTGTATATTAAATTCAGCGACAGATCATCGCGCTTGCCATATCCCAATGTATTCAGTTTTTGCAAGGCTTTAATTGAAGATTCAAATACGCCATCCCCGCGCTGCTCATCGACATTAGCTTGGCTATGACAGGGCAATGAAGCCACTAATTCGACCTTGTTCTCGGCCAAAAAATCGGCGACCCATTCGTAGCCTGGCTCCTCAATGATCGTTGGATTTAATCGATCCATCACCTGAATGCCCAGCTGGCGCGCCGCAGTGACCAACCAGCGAAAATGCGGATTCATTTCTGGTGAGCCACCAGTTAAATCAAACTTGGCAATACCACGCTTTTGCGCAACTTCCAAAGCGAGCTGCATGGTGGCCAGATCCATTAACTCCGTGCGCCGCGGTCCGGCATTCACGTGGCAATGAATGCAACTCAAATTGCACAGATAACCCAGATTCAATTGCAAAGTATCAATGCGCTCGCGCTCGATACTTGGAAATGGACGCGCGCGCAACAAAGGCCAAGTATCGTGCATAAGGGTCCTTAAAGTATGGATATGCGAGCTCGCACCATCATGCCAGAACGGCCGCGTTGCTACATTGCCAACCTAGCCTGTACGAGGTGAAGCTGGGGTGCGAGTCAAACTGATGTGGTAGCGAGCTTGCTCGCGATGCGGATTTTTGTGTTTCATCAGCGCCGCGCGCAAGCGCGCTTCCACAAGACGCAGCCACGCGCAGCCGGTGAAGCTCTGGATTAACACTGCCACGGTTCGAGCATGTTAGCTTGCTGCAGTGACTAGATAGCTAAAGGAGCGGATATGAGCGTCTCAATTCGATGGCTGGCAGCGTTGTTGGTTTTTTCTGGCGCGTCGCTGCAGGCGGCAGAGGGCCCGGTGAGTGTGGAGTTTGTCGCGCCAGAGAAATTCACTGACGTCAACATTCGCCACGCGCGCTCGGCGCCAGAGGACAATCCAAACCTGCAAGGCTTGCGCAAGCACACCGAAAAGCGTGCCGCGCGCTATGTGCAGGATGGCCAGACGCTGCTGATTGAATTCACCGATATCGATCTGGCCGGCGATCACCTGCCGAACATCGACCCCAGCTTGTACGATGTGCGCACAGTGACCGGCCTCTATCCGCCCCGCATCAAACTGAACTACAGCTTGCGCAATGCCGCTGGCACGGTGCTGAAATCGGGGCAAGCTGATTTGCGCGATCTCGGTTTCGACGCCAGTTCCCCGGGACGTAGCAGCGATGCCTTGCGCTACGAAAAACGCATGCTCGACAAATGGTTGCGCAAGGAATTCGCCAGCTGATCCGAAGATTTCGGACCCTGGCGTAACCGATCGCGGCAGCTATGCCGTCCCATACTGCCATCGGGTTCGGAGCGCAGTTGCGTCATCGCCAACGCTTTTCCGCGCGCGCGTACCCACCAGTGCGCGGCGCGATTCGCGCTAATCTCCACCACTGCCTCTGGCAGTTCCATCTACGCGGATTTTAGACCAACTGAAAACACCGACTATAAATCGCGGGTCAGGCGAATCAAATGGTCTTTCAGTTCTTCGCGGAAACCCAGTTTGCGCGCCAATGCACGCATGGCTTGGTTTTCTGGCAGCGTATCGCCGTACATACTGCGCACGCCGGCTTGCCGACTGAGCTCCATAATGCGAGTTAATAGTCGCCGGCCTAAGCCCTGCCCGCTCAGTTGTTTGGGAATTACGATCGCGAATTCGGCAGTACTAAGGCCAGGGGCAAAGCTGGCGCGTACCACGCCAAATAATCGGGATTGGCCCGGCGGTTGTAAATCGGCTAATACTAATGCGATTTCGCGATCATAATCTAGTTGCGTGAGCCGTGCGCCCAGATCGTGGGTCATCGCTTTCAGCGGATACATAAAACGCATGCGCACTTCATCAGGACTGAGCTGGGTAAAACCAATTTGCAGGGCGTGTTCGTCTTCAGCGCGGATTGCACGCAGGGTGAGGGTTTGCCCATCGGCCAATACGATAGGCGTGGCGATCGACCACGGGTAACTAGCAAAAGCCGCGATAGGTCGCTGCGCGCGCGAATTCCAATCAAACAAGAGCCGCGCTGCAATTTCACCGTTGGCGGTTTCATTTATGCCTTCCAGCTCGATTTGGAGGATTTCAGTGCGCGCCAGCAGCAATTCTGCCATTAATAATAAATGGCCTTGCAGTGTGGCTCGCACATCCAAACTCACTTGATCGGCCGGCCAACCCAAATCGATCAGACGATCGACCCGTAAGCGATCCAGTGGTAAACACTCTATATGTCGCGAAACCTGACTTTGTGCGATGGCGTACGGGCCCAGCGTAGGGTGAGTTCGCAGTCCGATACTCGGCAACGCGCCGTCGGTATTATTTAACTGACCAATTTCAATCCCTATCAATGCCAATAAGGCCTGACCCAAGCGCTGCGAATCGCTGCCCATGCGCATGACCACGCTATTAATTGCGTCCACATCTAAAACAGGCCAGCGCAATAGCGGCGGTGGCGTTTCCATCAATTCGGTCTTTTGGCGGAAATAACGGCGATTCAAACCATAGGCCCGCACCGCAGCTTCCGGTGTTGGAAATGCAGCAATGCCGCGTTCACCCAAAATCCTTCGCGCCTGTTGTTGTTCGGCACCGGCAAACGCCGCCAAAACCAGCGCCTGTCCGGATTCAACCGGATGCAGGGCTTGCGCGATGTCAGTGCCACTGCTGAAACTGGTCGGATGGTGCAACAGCAACACCACATCGACGCCCGCATCCACACTCAGTGCATCGGTTGCACCCGCATACCGCGCCGGCCCGGCGTCGCGCATCAGATCCAAGGGATTGCCAATCGGCGTGCGCGCTGGCAACAGAGCACGTAAGCGTTTGAGCGTTTCCGCCGATGGCTGCGCCAAGCCGCCGCCAGAACTTTGCACCGCGTCAGCCGCCAATGCACCCAAAGCACTGCCGTTACCGGCTATCGCAAAGCGCTGTCCGGCATGCGGCCAAGCGGGCAGATCCACATTCGCCGCCGCACAAAACTCCTCTAAATCATTGGCTTGCAACATTCCGGCGCGGATGAAGGCGGCGCGGTGCACCGCATCTGATAAACCGGCGACCGGATCGAAAGGTGAGCGACCCGCCTCGTGCGGCTTCAAAATCACCAATGGTTTGCGGAAGGCCAAGGCCCGCGCGGCCGACAAAAAGCGGCGCGCATGCGGCAGTTGCTCCACATGCACCAGCACCGCGCGCGTGGCTGCATGCTGCGCAAACCAGTCCAAACAAGCGGCGATATCCACGTCGATTTCGTCGCCCAAACTGATCAACGCCGACATGCCTATGCCACGCATTGCAGCCCAATCGGCGATCACTCCTGAAACGGCGCCGGAAGTCGACACAAAACCGATCCCGCCGGGCGGTGGCAAGGCCGGACAGAGACTTAAATTGAGGCCGCTGCGCGCCAACGTAATGCCCTGACTGGCGGGACCAATGATGCGTAAGCCGCTACGACTGACCTGTTTGCGCAAGCGCTTGAGCAGACTCAGTTTTGACGCCCACGGCCAACCGGTTTCGGTGGCGATACCCACGATCACGGCCCCGCCGCAACCACGACTGGCCAGGGTTTCGATAATTTCCGCAACGCTGGCCCATGGCGCCAGAACCAGCGCCAAATCCACGCCGATCGGCAGATCGGCCGCATCACGCAAACAACTTTGCCCATACACCTGATCGCGATGACGATTGACCAGATGAATTTCGCCGGCAAAAGCGGCGTTGAGTACCTGCCGGGTGAACGCGGTGCCCAGCGAATCTGGCTGATCACTCGCGCCAATCAGCGCAATCGAACGTGGTGCGAACAAGCGGTCCAGCGAGAGGAGAGCCATACGCGAACGCCCAAGACGGTGCGGGGATTATGGGGTGGATAAGCTGCTGGCATGCTCCATTGCAGAAAAGCAAAATTGGGGGGCTGTGACTGGGCCCAACTGCCTTGCCCGCATGTTTATTCCCGTCGGGACGTAATGTCGGTAGCACGGCGTGTCTGTCAAGTTGCATCCCTACGGGACGCCGAGTTCTTGATGCCTTTTTTCTACCCACCTTTGGTCCCTACGGGGCCTCAATCTCAACGCTAGCCCGAACGTTGCATGAATTCGCGCGATGATCGCGCAGGATATTGCTCGCACAAGGGATTTTTCCGCACAAGCGCCATATCGGGCGATATGGCCGACTGAGGAAAATCCCTTGTGCGGCCAATAGACTAGCGAGGGCGCGTGCAATGTATGAAACATCCGGGCTACCACCAGCCCTCAAACCCCGCCATCGCTCTGCCATCATCACGCGATGAAATCATTGCCAATCACACATCCGCTGCTACGCCTGTATGGCTACGCGGCGCCTCATCGTGCACGCGCGATACGCGCCAGCATCTATTCGGTTTTGAACAAGTTCTTCGACGTGCTGCCGGAGTTGTTGATCGGCGTTGCGGTTGATGTGGTGGTCAACCAACGCGAATCCTTCCTGGCCGGCTTGGGCATTATCGAGCCGATGACGCAATTGTGGTGGCTGACCGCGTTAACTGCGGTTATCTGGTTGTTTGAATCGCTATTCGAATACCTATACGCACTGAATTGGCGCGGACTGGCGCAGGATGTGCAACACGGCCTGCGGCAAGGCGCTTATGAGCATCTGCAGTGTTTGCCACCGGATGCCATCAGCAAAGCCCGCAGTGGGCGCTTAATGGCCTTGCTCAATGAAGACGTTAACCAAATTGAGCGTTTTCTGAATACTGGCGCCAATGATCTGATTCAGGTCGCCATTTCTACCGTATTGGTCGGCGCGGTGTTTTTTGTGCTAACGCCTACGCTGGCGTTTTTGGCGATTCTTCCGGTGCCGTTGATCGTCATCGGCGCATTCTGGTTTCAAACTCGATTAGCCCCGCGTTATACCGCCGCGCGCGAAGCGGCCGCCACGCTGTCGGCGCGTTTAGATAATAATCTACGTGGCATGGCCACCATTCAAGCCTACACCGCCGAGCGTTTTGAAGCGGAGCATTTGCGCCAAGCTTCGGATGCTTATCGACAACGAAATGCCGATGCCATTTTATTTGCCGCGGCGATCACCCCAGTTATTCGCATCGCGATTCTGTTGGGTTTTGTTGCCACTTTGTTATATGGCGGTTGGTTAACGCTGAATGAGAAGCTCGGCGTAGGCAGTTATTCGGCGCTGGTTTATCTGACGCAGCGCTTGTTGTGGCCGATGACACGTTTGGCCGATATGACCGATTTATACAATCGTGCGATGGCCTCGGTACAGCGGGTTTTGGATTTACTCGACACGCCTACGCCAGTTAAATCTTCCGGAAAATTGCCGGTGAACGCACGCGGCGAATTGCGCTTTGAGCATGTGCATTTTGCCTATGGTGAGCGCCCAGCGCTGGGCGACGTCAGTTTCGACCTTCCCGCCGGTGCAACCGTCGCGCTGGTGGGCAGCACCGGCAGTGGCAAGAGCACGCTGCTCAAACTGCTACTGCGTTTTCTAGACCCACAATCCGGGCGCGTATTGATCGATACAGTCGACATCGCAGGAATCGATCCGGCCGGGCTGCGTGCACGCATCGCCTATGTGGGCCAAGAGCCTTTTTTGACCGATGGCAGCGTGGCAGACAACATCGCTTATGGCGAAACTCTGCCCGATATGGCACGCGTGGAAGCCGCTGCGCGCGAGGCGCAAGCCCATGAATTTATTGTTACTTTGCCCAAGTCCTATCAGCATGCAGTGGGCGAAGGCGGCGCCGAACTATCTGGCGGCCAGCGCCAGCGCATTGCCCTGGCGCGGGCACTGTATCGCAACCCGCTGATCTTGGTGCTAGACGAAGCCACCAGCGCCATCGACAATCAAACGGAAGCGGCCATCGCGCACTCGCTGCGCAGTGCCCGCAGCCGCAGTGTCTTGGTCGTCGCCCACCGGCTGTCAACCGTGCGCCACGCCGACACCATTCACGTTTTGGAATCAGGCCAGATCATTGAATCAGGCAGCCACGAATCCCTAATCGCAAATAATGGCCACTACGCCAAATTGTGGCGTTTGCAAACGGGCGAGTGAGGATTAACGTAACTGCTGCGGGTCAAAGTGATAATCGGCTGCGTTGACGCGTCGAGTTAGCCAGCGGTAGGCCAGACACGATTTTGTCCATAGTGCGATGTTGTGGCCCTGCGTATCGAGATACCAACTACGGCAGCCACCGGCCCAGGCGCTATTGGGGAAGCCGGCGTCCACATCTTGTAAAAAAGCGGTTTGCGCGGCGGCGGTGGGCTCGGCGCTGAGGGTATTGCGATCGCGTTTGGCGCGCTGCAAAGCCATAATGTGACGCACTTGGCTATCAATCATGTACAGCACCGAATTGTGCCCTAAGGCGGTATTAGGGCCCAGCAGAAAATGCAGATTGGGATAACCGTGAACGCTAATACCCAGGTACGCTTGCGGTCTTGTTTGCCAATCGTTGGCCAGATTACGCCCGTGCGAACCGATAATTTCGATATCCGCGAGTACATCCATCGGCTTGAAACCACTGCCATAAATGAGCACGTCGGCCTCAATCAACTGACCACTTTGCATGCGCAGTCCATTTGATTCGATCGCGCTGATCGGTTCGTCGATGAGTTGCACATTGGCACGGGTGAGCGCTGGATAATAATCGCTAGAAATCAATACTCGTTTACAGCCAATCGGATAATCAGGCATCAAACGGGCGCGCAAATCCGCATCGGCGACTTGTTTGTGTAAATGCGTTTGAGCTAACCACCTAGCCCAGCCGCCGAAGCGCCGGTGCGTCAATCCGGTGGAGAGTAGTTCCAGCAATAGAAAGATGCTGCCTCGCAATATCTGAGCCGCAAACGGCAAACGCGCAAAAGCACTGCGGACCCAAGCTGGAAATAGAAAATCGGGCCTGGGCATTAACCACGGTGCGCTACGCTGGAATACAGAAAGGTGTGCGGCAAGGGGCGCGATGATCGGCACAAACTGAATAGCGCTTGCACCTGTACCAATCACCGCCACGCGGCGCCCGCTTAAGTCCACATCATGCCGCCATTGGGCCGAATGAAAAACGCTCCCGGCAAATTGCTCTTTGCCGGGAATGTCTGGAAAAGCCGGCACATGCAATCCACCGAGTGCCAGCACCAGAGTGCGGGCGCGGATTTGCTGACCTGCGGCATTGGTCAAACACCAGCAGCGTTGTTCGGCATCCCAATGCGCGCTGCGCAGCCGCCAAGCAAATTCAATTTTGCCAGTGGCGATTAACTCGTCGCCTAAGCTCAGCAAATGCGCTTGAATTTCCGGCTGCCTGGGAAACAAGCGCGTCCAACGCGCATTAGGCGCATCAGCGAGCGAATACAAATGCGAAGGTACATCGCATGCCGCGCCCGGATAATGATTCTCTCGCCAAGTACCACCAACCGCTGCGGCCTTTTCGTAAACCTTAAAATCGTGCACGCCAGCGCGAGTCAACGCTCGCGCCATCGCGATACCACCGAATCCAGCCCCAACTATGGCAAATTCAAGCATGGGTTAATGACCAATCACCCTGCGCGTGCGCACGATAGGCGAAAGCCCGAGCGCTGTGCACTGGCAAGGGTCCATACAAATGCGGAAATAAAGCACCACCGCGCGAGGGCTCATAAAACAAAGCCGTCCCTAATAAGGCCGGATCAACCGCTAGTAGCAAGAGCTCATCGGTCTGCGAGAAATACTTTTGCAGCGTGCCAGCCACTTGATCGGCACTGGACAGGTGTATGTATGCATCGCGCCGATCGTCTGCCGATCCTGCAAAGTAGCCTGACTGCAACGCCTGTTGCCAATCCTCTGCGCGCACGAGTTTGTAGATCAGCGCGGCGTCTAGCTGCGGCAGTCCGCGCACACTGAGTTCGGTTGGATTGATCATCCTGGAAACCTCAGTTGACCCGCTCATCGACGCTCATAGCTTGTTGATTTCGATAAGGTTTTTTGCCGCCGGGTGGCCTCACCCATCGGGTGAAGGAGTCAAGCGGCAGAAAAGCCCAAAGAATCACGCAGCTATGGGTACTAGGAAGCGGTCAACTGAGGTTTCTAGGTTTAAGCCCTGCAGCTGCGCAGCACGCGCCAGCACCCGCTTCTGGTCAGGCGGCAGTCGGATATCCAAGCGATCAGTAGCTGCGTTCATCAGCTTGCTCGAAGAAATTCCGTACATTGTACGCAGAAGCGCAGCGTGCGGCCGCTCACTGCATCAAGCGCTGCAAACGCGCTGCTTCGCTGCTATCTGGGCAACGTGCGTACAAGCGGCCGGCGACGCGTTGGAAGGCTCCGGCGTCATTAGCTTCGTGCCAGGCCAGCGCGAGGCGCAAGGCCAGTCTTCTGGCACTTTCGGCGGGCTCTGGCTCGTCAAGCAATCGAAAGACGATGCGCTCGCTGGCGGCCAATCGACCGGCTTGCAGCCAGCGGGCGCCAAGGCTTGCCAACTCGTCGCAGCTGAGCTGGATCTGTGCGCCGTTGGCAGCCAGATAACCGTCGTAAACCGCGATATCTTCGTCGGGACCGGCCGCCGGTGTGAGTCGATCAAACAACAAGCGTTTGCTTGCGTCGTGCCAGGCTGGGTCTAACGGGCGATCGCGCCACGCGCGTAATCGCAAGCGCCAAGCTTCGCGTTCGTTGGGAAACTGTTTGACTAATCGCTCGCTCAGTTCACGCGCTTGGGCGAATTCCAATTTACCCAAGGCGCTGCGCAAGGCTGCGTGCAAATCGACGGTGGCCTTGGCTTGCGTGTGCGCATCCAACACTTCGCGGCGTTCCCAGCCCAGATGGCGCACCAAAAAAGTCGCCAGCGCGCCGCAGATGATGCCGCCGGCATGCGCATCAAAGGCGATTCCAGCGCCGGGGCTGGTGGCCATCTGCCACAGCTCCCAGCCCAACCACGCGGGCAGCAGCATGATGGCCGGCACGCGGGTGTAGTCGAAGATCACCAAGAACCAATAAAACACGCGAATCTTGCGCATGCCCCACACCACGCAGCAGGCGCCCATCAAACCGGCGATGGCGCCCGACGCGCCGAGTAAGGATCCATAATCGCCAACGTGGCGCAGCACGCTGACCATGCCGCCGCCTAATCCGGCGAACAGATAAATACCCAAAAATAACCACGGACCTAGCGCTGCTTCCGTCATTAAACCCAGCAGTGCCAGAAACAGCATATTGCCGAACAGATGGCCGGCATCCCCGTGTAAAAACATCGACGTGAACAAGCGCGCGGCGCTGGGCTGGTGAAATAACAGCACATGACGCGGCGTCACCGCTTGTTCGATCATGATCTGCAATTGCTGACGCTGGCCGCGCCATTGCGCCAGCGCGTCGCTATCGCCTTTTGCTACCGGCGGAAAACGCGCCAAACGCTCGGCAAACTCGGCGTCAAATGCTTGCAGTTCAACCGCCACGCGCGAGCGCTGAGGCTCGCGCAGTTGGCTCAGCTGCGCCACCCGTTCGGAACTATCGCGCTGCGCCAAATGCGTCATTAACGACGGCCATTCAAGCTCCACCAGCCCGGACCGTCGGTAATGATCAGCAGCGTTGCGAAAAGCCGATTCGTCACGCGCTTGAAAACCAAAATACACAATCACGTTGACCAGGATCAGCAAGGCCGTGACCCAGGGAAATCGCGCCAGGGTCAGGCGTTGATCGAGTGGGATGATCAACATGCGCTGTTTCTCGGGCTAGGTGCGCTGCTCAATGGGCACAAAATCGCGGTCATCGGGCCCGGTGTAATTGGCGCTGGGCCGGATGATCTTGCCATCCTGGCGTTGTTCAATGACATGGGCGCACCAGCCACTGGTGCGGGCGATCACAAACAGCGGCGTGAACATCGCCGTCGGCACACCCATCATGTGGTAGCTGGACGCACTGTACCAATCGAGGTTCGGGAACATCTTTTTTAGCTCCCACATCAAGGATTCGATGCGCTCCGAGACCGCGTACAAACGCCGATTGCCACCGTCTGCGCACAGTTTGTGGCTGATTTCTTTGATGATGACGTTACGCGGATCCGACACCGTGTACACCGGGTGGCCAAAACCGATGACGATTTCCCTGCGCTCAACCCGCGCACGAATATCCGCTTCGGCTTCATCGGCGCTGCGGTAACGCGCGATGATCTCCATTGCCACTTCATTAGCGCCGCCATGTTTGGGCCCACGCAGCGCGCCAATCGCACCGGTGATCGACGAATACATATCGGAACCGGTGCCGGCAATCACCCGCGCGGCAAAGGTGCTGGCGTTGAACTCGTGCTCGGCGTAGAGGATCAGCGATTGATCTAAGGCTCGGGCGTGCAATTCGCTGGGCCGGCGGGTATGCAATAGGTGCAGAAAATGGGACGCAATCGTGTCGTCATCGGTTTCTACATCAATGCGCGCGCCGGCATGGCTAAAGTGATACCAGTACAACAACATAGAGCCAAAACTGGCCATCAAGCGATCGGCGATATCGCGCGCTTCGGCGAGCGGATGGGACTCTTTTTCAGGCAGCACCGCGCCGAGCATTGAGGCGCCAGTGCGCAACACGTCCATCGGATGCGTAGACGGCGGCAGCATCTCCAGCGCGTCCTGCACAATGGCCGGTAAACCGCGCAAACGTTTCAGTTTGGTTTTGTACGCTTTCAGCTCAGCAACACTGGGCAGGTGTCCATACACCAGCAAATGCGCGACTTCCTCAAAGCTCGCATGTTTGGCCAGATCGTGAATATCGTAGCCACGGTAACTCAAATCGTTACCGGTACGGCCGACCGTGCACAGGGCCGTGTTGCCAGCGACAACCCCGGATAGCGCAACGGACTTTTTCGCCTTGGGCAAGGCCTGGGCAGCGGATTCACTCATTGGGAGCCTCCATTGGATCATGGACAAAGAAGCGCTGCGCAGCCGTTTGGCGCAAGCGGGTGGGCGACGATTCTAGCCCGCATGTTTCATAAATTCGCGCGCTGATCGCGCAGGATATGGGCCGCATAAGGGATTTTCCGAACAAGCGCCATATTGGGCTATACGGCCGACTGAGGATGTCCTTGTGCGGCGTTGCACTGACCGGCGCCCTTCCACGCAGAGTCTCCGGGCGCTCTCGCTTGTAAGCGACTAATCGGCATCGGATACTGCGCCGATGAATAACGACAAAATCCGGACTGGCCAAGGACCTACTGTCGTACTGCCGACCACACTGGCTGAGCACTGGCACCTAACCCGGATCAGGCTCAATGCCTGAGATGAGCTATTGGCAAGCGTTATCGCTGCTGCTGGCGGTGGCGCTGAGCGCGCTTCTGAGCTACCAAATTTTGCACAGCCGGCGGCCGCCGACCGCGGTCATCGCTTGGCTCGTTTTTGTGGTTTTTGTGCCCTATCTGGGGGCTGCGCTGTGGGTTTTGATTGGAGCGCGCAAGCTGCGTCGCGAGCGCAACCAGCGCCTGCGCTTTAGCCCACAGGTGGGCGCAGTAGCGGACGTTCGCGGATTGGGCCGGATGGTTGCGCGAATCGGCGGGACGCCGGTGGTGGGCGGTAATCGGGTCCGTCTGGCGACCACCGGCGGTGCTGCCCACGCCGATCTGCTTGCACTGATCGCCAGCGCCGAATCCGAACTGCACGTGTTGGTCTACGACATCGCCAGCGACCGTGCCGGCCGCGCAGTGCTGGAGGCGTTCCGTGCGGCTGCCGCCCGCGGGGTCCGTGTGCGGGTGCTGGTTGACGACATCGGCTCATGGTTTTTGCGCACTGCAGAGGTACGTCGCCTGCGCGAGGCCGGTGGCGAGATCATGCGCTTCAAGCCCTTTGCCAATGCGCTAATCCAGCGCATTGCGAACCTGCGCAATCACCGCAAGCTGGTGGTTGCCGATCGCAGGCGGGCGTGGGCCGGCGGACGCAACATCGCCAATCCATATCTGGACGACGCCAACGCCTGGATGGACCTCAGCTTTGTGGTCGAAGGTCCGCTCGCGTTGGCGTATGACGACGTCTTCCGCGCGGACTGGGCTTTTGCAAGCGGCAGCGCGGTCGGCGGCAGCAAGGCCGTGACTGTCGGCGACGCCACATTGACGCCGGCGATTGCAAACGTCGATGCCCAGCTGCTGGCCTCGGGCCCGGACCTGCGCGACGACGTCTGGCACGCGGCACTGCTCAAAGCCTGCTACAACGCTGAGCAGCGTTTATGGCTGGTCAGTCCGTACTTTGTCCCGGACGAGGCCCTGGTCTGCGCCCTCATTGCGGCGGTGCGCAGCGGGGTGGATTTGCGCATTTATGTGCCGGAGCGTTCGGACAATAAGCTAGTCGACCTCGTCGCCGCGAGTTACCTGCGCGACCTCGCGCGCAAAGGGATTAAGGTGTATCGCTACGGATCGGGGATGCTCCACGCGAAGGCGGTTCTGGTGGATCACAACCTCGCGATCATCGGTTCGGCCAATCTTGATCCGCGCAGCTTTTTCCTCAATTACGAAGTGACTGCGTTGTTTTTCAATGTCGAGGTGGCTGAGCAACTGGCTGCCTATCTGCAGTTTTTGGAGGCTCGCTGCAGCAGCAAGGGATTTCGTGCGATCGGTGTTTTGGGCGAAACCGTGGCCGCTGCGGCCCGAATATTGGGCCCGATGCTGTAAACGCCGGGCGCGGGCAGACGCTAGGGCCTATGTTGGACTGTACTTGCCACGGCCGGCGCCAGAGGCGCAACAGGCGCAGCGGACGCAGCAACACCTAATTGACCAGTGGCGCTGCGAACATCAAGGCCAGCCAGGAAGACCGCGCTGGGATTTCCCTAGTAAGGGCTCGTTCGTCAATAACTTGAACTTTTTGCTCGCCGGATTGGGCGCGCTGCCTCGTTGCGAATCGCTTGTGTGGCGCGCCACACCGCGCTCATCGCGCCTCGCATCGCATCCCAATCCGACGGCCAAAAGTCCAAGTTATTTCCTTACGAGCCCTAAGTGCCTAGCGCATACCATAACTTGGCCCGGTCGGAGGCGGCATCAAGTCCCACCAACCGAATGCTCATTTGGCTGTCGGCGCGACTCACTTTCGAGCGCCTTTGTTCATAAGTCGCCGGGTTGATTGAAGTTCGGCTGGCGCAGGTCGCGCAGACACTTTTCGCGATGGTAGCGAATGTCTGGCAGATGCCCTGGAAGCAGGCCGGTCACGCGCATCCCGTCCGTCAGGTTCAGCGCGCGCCGCGACGGTGTGAGCGCCGCTGCGCACGCAAGACGGCTGCCTGCGGATGCAGATCGAGTTGGCGC
>CAZLSB010000035.1:0-22887 GCA_964561825.1 uncultured Xanthomonas sp. | reverse complement strand
GAAAGCCCGACAGGCTGCTAGAGTCCGCGTCCTTCTGTACTGCCTTTGACGATTTGCGATGAGCACCGGTGCATTGTTGCCTTTCGAGCAGATTCCACTTAGGGAATACGCCGAAAACGCCTATCTGAACTACTCGATGTATGTGGTTTTGGACCGCGCGTTGCCGTTTATTGGCGACGGTCTGAAACCGGTACAGCGCCGCATCGTCTACGCGATGAGCGAACTTGGCCTGAACGCGGCGGCCAAACCTAAAAAATCCGCGCGCACGGTTGGCGATGTAATCGGCAAGTTTCATCCGCATGGCGATTCGGCCTGTTATGAAGCGCTGGTGCTGATGGCGCAATCGTTCAGCTTTCGCTATCCATTGATCGATGGCCAGGGCAACTTTGGCTCGCCTGACGATCCGAAGAGCTTCGCAGCGATGCGCTACACGGAGTCTAAGCTGACCTCGTATGCACGTTTGCTGCTCGAAGAACTGGGTCAAGGAACGGTGGATTGGGAACCCAATTTTGACGGCACCTTGGAAGAGCCCTGCTGGTTGCCGGCGCGCGTGCCCAATGTGTTGCTAAACGGCACCACGGGGATCGCCGTTGGCATGGCCACCGATATTCCGCCGCACAATCTGCGCGAGATCGTCAGCGCCTGTATCCGCCTGCTCGACGATCCGGAGGCCAGCACGGCGGATCTGTGCGAGCACGTACGCGGCCCGGATTTTCCAACCACGGCGGAAATCATCACGCCGCGCGCCGATTTGATCCGCATGTACGAAACCGGCTACGGCTCGGTGCGGGCACGGGCACGCTACACCCGCGAAAACGGCAACATCATCATTACCGCGTTGCCGCACCAGGTATCGCCGACGAAAATCATCGAACAGATCGCCGATCAGATGAAGGCGAAAAAACTGCCGATGATCGAGGACCTGCGTGACGAAGGCGATCACGCGCAGCCGATCCGCATTGTGTTGATGCCACGCAGCAATCGGGTCGACATTGACGAGTTGATGGGCCATTTGTTTGCCACCACCGATCTGGAAAAGAGTTTCCGGATCAACATTAACTTGATCGGTTTGGATGCGCGCCCGCAGGTTAAACCGTTAAAGATGTTGCTCAGCGAGTGGCTGGTGTTTCGCACCGATACGGTACGAAAACGCTTGCAGTATCGCTTGCAGAAAGTCGAACGCCGACTGCATATGCTCGATGGATTGTTGATCGCCTTCCTCAATTTGGACGAGGTGATCCGCATTATTCGCAGCGAGGACGAGCCCAAAGCGGTGCTGATGGCACGTTTTGCGCTGAGTGAAACGCAAACTGAGTACATCCTGGAAACCAAGTTGCGCCAACTGGCGCGCCTGGAAGAAATGAAAATTCGCGGCGAACAGGCCGAGTTAATCGCCGAACGCAGCGAGTTGGAATCCATTCTCGAATCAAAAGCCAAACTGAAGAGTTTGATCAAACGCGAGTTGGAGTCCGACGCTCGGCTGTTTGGGGATGATCGCCGCTCACCGTTGATTGAACGCGGCCAATCCAAAGCCTTGTCGGAGGCCGATTTGGCGCCGTCCGAGCCGGTCACCGTGATCATTTCCGATAAGGGCTGGGTACGCGCTGCCAAAGGCCACGATATTGATGCCAGCGCGCTCAGCTATCGCGAGGGCGATCGTTATTTCGCCAGCACGCGCGGGCGCAGCAATTTGCAGGCCGCGTTTCTCGATTCCACCGGCCGCGCGTACTCGACGCCGGCGCACACGCTGCCTTCGGCGCGCAGTCAAGGCGAGCCGCTGACTGGCCGTTTTGATCCACCCAGCGGCGCACGCTTCTTGGCCTCCCTATGTCTGGAAAGTGACGCGCGCCTATTGCTGGCGACCAGCGCGGGTTATGGCTTTGTGACGCGCTTTGAGAGCCTGTGTTCGCGCCAACGCAGTGGCAAACAACTGTTGAACGTGCCCGACCAAGCCGAGGTACTCAGCCCGATTTTGCTGATCGGCAATCCTGACACGAGCACTGTCGCGGCCGTTTCCAGCGATGGGCACCTGTTGGTTTTCCCGTTGGGCGAACTACCAGAACTCGACAAAGGCAAGGGTAACAAGATCTTAGCGCTACCCGCCGGCAAACCACGCTTGCTGGCGCTAGCGGCCTTTCAAGCAGGCCAAGAACTCGTCGTGGTGGCCGGCGGGCGCATCATCCGACTTAAAGGTCACGATCTAGACGCCTACCGCGGTAGCCGTGGGCAACGTGGCGGATTGTTGCCACGCGGTTTGCAGCGGGTCGATCGGCTTGAGATCGTTTGAATGCCGCCGGCGCTGATCGAAATACGCGATGGAGTCGCTCCCTTCAGGTTAGTCCTGATGTTTCATGAATTCGCGCGATGATCGCGCAGGACATTGAACGTTCAGTGGTTTTTTCGAAGGAGCGGTGTAGTGGTTCATCCACCCGACTGAGGAAAAATCGCTGGGCGCTCAAGGGACCAGCGAGGGCACGCGCAATTTATGAAATATCAGGGCTGGGGCTGCTATGGTTGCACGGATGAATCCAACGCAAATGCCCGCCCAATCGCTCGTCGACCGCTTCCGCGGTTTTTATCCCGTTGTTATCGATGTCGAAACCGGCGGTTTCGATTGTGATGGCGATGCCCTGTTGGAAATTGCCGCTGTTTTGCTGGAAATGACGCCCGATGGTCGGCTGATCCGCAAGCGCACCGTTTCCACCCACGTGGTGCCATTTCCTGGCTCCAACATTGATCCACGCGCGCTGGAAATTACCGGCATTGATCCTACCCATCCGCTGCGTGCAGCGCTGGATGAGCGCGAAGCGCTCGAATGGATTTTTGACCCGGTGCGCAAGGCGATGAAAGCGTTTGAGTGCCAGCGCGCCATTTTGGTTGGCCACAACGCCGCCTTTGATCTGGGATTTCTAAACGCGTCGATTCGACGCACCGGCAACAAACGCTCGCCGTTCCATCCGTTTAGCACCTTCGATACGGTGTCGTTTGGCGGTTTGGCCTATGGACAAACGGTGCTCGGCAAGGCGCTCAACGTCGCTGGTTTGGCGTGGGACAGCAGATCGGCACATTCGGCCGTGTACGACGCCGAACAGACGGCCGATTTGTTCTGCGCGATCGTTAATCGCTGGCGCGAATTACATGTCAACGCGGCCGAACTGGAAGCGGTCAAGGCCGAAATTGCCGCCGCTGGCTGAGTCGCTTAGGGCACGGAGGATCAACCAATGCCCATCTACGAATACACCGCCGCGGACACGCAGTTAAGCTGTCCGCATTGCCAAGTGAGTTTTGAAATCCTCGCGCGTATCAGCGATGCTGAGCTCAGCCAGTGCCCTGAGTGCGGCGCGCCGGTCAAACGGCTGATCTCGGCTGCGGCGGTGATTGGTGGCAAAGCGCATCTATTGAAAGAGGCGCATTTCTCCAAACACGGATTCACCCAGTACAAAAAAGCCGGCGGCGGTGTTTACGAGAAAACCGCTGGCGACGGGCCGAAATTTATCAGCGGCAAGGGCGAGTGATGGCGGGCGACGGGTCACCCGCCGTTAAATATCCGACCGGCTGCTAGACCGGGCCGCTCCCACCAAACAGCGGTGGGAGCGTCTGGGTTTTACGCCATTACCAATGTACACCGCGCATTAATGACGCAAACGCCACCTGTTCGCTGGACGGTGGTGCATCGGCACCACCTTTGCCTTTGGCGGCCGCAGAGTCAGGGAACAACTGGAAGGCGGTGTTGAGCACCACTTGGTAAACCTTGGGCGCGACCAAATGCAGCATTTCGGCGAAGATGCCCATGCGCGTCGCCAAGCGCTGCGGGCGATCAATGATGCCGCGTACCACCATGTCGGCCGCTTCTTCCGGTGACAAGGTGGGCACGTTATCGTAAATCTTGGTCGGGCCGATCATCGGCGTTTTGACCAGCGGCATGTTGATGATTGTGAAGTGGATGTTCTTGTCAGCAAACTCGCTGGCGGCGCAGCGCGAGAAGGCGTCCAGCGCGGCCTTGCTCGCCACATACGCTGAAAACCGCGGTGCATTGGTCAACACACCAATGGAGCTGATGTTGATCACATGCCCTTTGCGTCGCTCGGTCATGCTCGGCAGTAAACCCATGATCAAACGCAGCGAGCCAAAATAATTCAGCTGCATGGTGCGTTCAAAATCGTGGAAGCGGTCATACGACAGCTCGATCGAACGGCGGATTGAACGTCCGGCGTTGTTGATCAGCACGTCAACGGCGCCGTGATCGGCCAACACCTGCTGGACCAGCGCATCGGCAGACGCCAGTTCGGCCAGATCGACCGGATAAATCCATACCTTGGCGCCGTTGGCCTCCGCTTCGATTTCGGCCTTGGCCTTTTCCAAGGCTTCGGCACCGCGCGCACAGATCAACGTGGTGGCGCCGGCTGCGGCAACCTTCTTGGCGGTCGCCAAACCAATGCCGGACGAGCCGCCGGTGATCAGCACCACTTTGTTCTTGACGCGGCTGGACAAGGAGCGATCGATAAACAGGTCGGGATCGAGGTGACGTTCCCAGTAATCCCATAGCCGCCAAGCGTAACTATCGAGATCAGGGACTTTGATCCCCGTACCTTTTAATGCGCGCTCGGTTTCGCGATTGTCAAAGCGGGTCGGGTAATTGAAGAACTTCAAAACATCGACTGGGATGTTCAAGCTTTTCAGCGTGTGGCCAATGATCCTCTTGATCGGCGGCAACATGCCGATCGCGCCACGAATCGACGGCGGGATAAACTGGAAAATGCGCGCGTCGATGCGCATGGTCATCTCCGGCGCATGTCCGGCGCTGGCAAAACTGTTCAGCACCTCGCCGACGCGGCGCGGTGATGGATCGGTGAGGTGGAAACAACCACCGTCATAACCCTTTTCGTGGGCGATGTGATCCATCGCGTCGACGACAAAATCGACCGGCACGATGTTAATGCGACCACCTTCCACACCGAGCATCGGCATCCACGGCGGCAACAACTCGCGCATGCGTTTGAGCAAGGTGAAAAAATAGTACGGGCCGTCAATTTTGTCGATTTCACCCGTCTTCGAATGACCGACCACCATACCCGGTCGATAAATCCTAAACGGCCGTTTGCATTCCTTGCGGACAATGCCTTCGGAATCGTGTTTGGTGCGGAAATACGGGTGATCCAGGTTTTCGGCTTCGGCGAACATGTCCTCGCGAAACACGCCGGCGTACAAACCGGCCGCGGCGATGGAACTGACGTGATGGAAACAACCGGCGCGGATGACCTCCGCTAACTCGACCGCATTGCGGGTGCCATCGATGTTGGCAGCCTGCTGAGATTCGGCGCTGGCGGATAGATCGTAAATGGCAGCCAGATGGAAAAAATGTTTGACCTTGCCTTTCAGCTGCGTTTGATCGGTAGCCGACAGGCCTAGTTTGGCCTTGGTTAGATCGCCGTACACCGCCACCAAGCGCTCACCCGCCTCAGGGTAACGCGCCTGCAGTGCCTCAAACTTGTCTTTAGAGCTTTCGCGGACCAGCACATGAATGTTGCCTTTGCGCTTCAGCAAGTTGCCAATCAAGAAGCGGCCTAAAAAGCCAGTAGCGCCGGTGACAAAATAAGTCATTGATATTCCTCCCCCGAGGTGATCGAGATGTGGGCCGCCGCGAGATCGACGGTGTCGACGCTAAGATAACCAGCCAGACGGCAAGTGACTAGGAAAACTCACGGAAAATGAACACTATTTGGCGATGGCGAGGCTGAGTCTCCTGCTTTCACAGAGCGAAACCGGCACCGCTGCGCTACTTCAAACCGCCAACCGAACTGTCCGGCAAGATCAATCTGGGCAAGGCGGCCTGGGTCACTGCGGCTTCCAGCGCGGCCACCGAGCCTGCTTGCATACTGACAATCGCCGCTTCACGTTCGCGCAACTGCGTATCCAGCTCGACAAAACGCGTTTGCATGGCCGCGGTTGGCGCGTGGTCGGAACTTTGCGCCCAGCTGTAAAGCGGCGCCAGCTGTGAATAGAGTTGCGCGCCCTTGGGGCCGCGCAGGATGTCGTAGACCACCTTAGCTTCCGGGTTGTGCAACTGACCTTCGATACGATCGGCGTCGTTGATCACCGCTAGAGCGGCGTCCCGAATGCCCTTTTGTGTGCTGTCCGCCAATCGGCTATGCAAGGCTTGCGCCTGTTCGCGTGCTGCACGTAGCCATTCAATCCCGCTGCGGGCGCGCTCCAGCGCTAGGCGCGCGTTGAGTGCGAAGTTCAAATTGCTGATCAACGCGTCCGTGCCAATCGTTGATCGCGGATCGGCTTCGACCGTGACTTCGGTACTCAGGCTCAAATCCGCGCCGAGCAATTCGATGCGATAGCTACCCGGCAGTGCCAAAGGCCCAGATTCTGGATCGCCAGCGTCGATTTTGGCATCGCGCAGGGGCTGCGCGCCTTCCAAGGCCAGATCCCACGCAACACGATGCCAGCCAGCGCTTGTGTCAAGCGCAGGTTTGGGCGCTTCGCTGGGGCCGTCGGGATCGCCCACCGGCGCCGATGGCGGCCGCGCGATGCTGGACAATTCACGAATACGCTGCCCTTTGGCATCGGACACGCGCAGTTTTAGTTCGCCCTGCAGCGCTTTCGGCAAGTAGTAGCTCACCAAGGCACCGTACGGTGGGTTTTCGGTGCTGTTGTCCTCGCCCCATCGATACTCGTTGCGCCAGCGGGTGGCGTTGGCGGGCTTCGCCAAAAAAGCTTGGCTCGGCGCTGAGGTCAGCACTTGGCGCAAGGCCGTGAGATCGTGGAACACGTACATGCCGCGACCACGGGTGCCGATGATCAAATCGTTGTGCGCAGTTTCCAGATCGACCACCGCAACGGGCGGCAAATTCAGTTGGATTGACCGCCAAGACCCACCGCGATCAGCCGATGCGTAGAGGGCGCGCTCGGCGCCAAGGTACAGCATGGACGGGTCGAGCTCGTCCTCTGCGATGCTGAACAGCGGCTGGTCCTTAGGCAAGCTACTGCTCAACGAGCGCCAGCGTTTGCCGCCATCATCGCTGACCCACACCATCGGCTGATCATCGCCCAAACGGTAACGATGGGCGACTAGGTAGGCGCGCCCGGCCTGATGGCGCGAGGTGCGCAATCTCTTCACGGTTGCATCGACGGGCAGTCCGCTGGGCGTGATGTCTTGCCAGGAGGCGCCAGCGTCGCGACTGATATGGACCCGGCCATCGTCACTGCCTACCCAAATTTCGCCGCGCGTCAGCGCCGATTCGTCGATCGAGACAATCGTGCCGTACACCTCAACGCCAGTGTTATCGCCGGTGATGGGTCCACCCGACCATTGCTGTTTGGCTTTGTCGTTGCGCGTTAAGTCTGGACTGATGCGTTCCCAGTTTTCGCCGCGATCGCGACTGCGAAACAGCACGTTGGCGCCGTGATAGAGGGTTGCTGGATCATGTGGTGATAGTTCCAACGCGGCGGTCCATTGGAAACGCTCGGGCATGTTTTCTGGCGCCACACCAGATGGATTGGCCGGCACCGCGGAAATGTTGCGGTATTGGCCGCTGCCTTCCACATAACGCGACAGATAACCGCCGTATTCACCTGCATAAATGGTGCCGACTTCGCTCAAGTCGTAGCGCAACTCACCGGCCTCGCCACCACCCACATAACGCCAATCGCTCACCGAACTGCCCTTATTGGACAGGCTCAAAACCGGGCCGCTGACCGTGCCCATATCTTGCAGCGTACCGCCGACGTGATACGGGCGGCGCTGGTCGACGTCGATGTTGTAAAACTGACCGAGTGATAGATGCGGTGCGCGCCAGTTGGCGCCGCCGTTGATGCTCAGATCAACGCCGCCATCATGTCCGGCAATCAAGCGCTGCGGCGCGCTGGGATCAATCCACAGATCGTGATGATCACCGTGCGAAAAGCCATCAATCGCGTGTAGGGTCTTGCCACCGTCGCGGGTTTGCAGCATCGGCACTTGCGGAAACCACGCCACATCGGCGTTGTGTGGATCGGGCACGATGGTGCTGAAGTACCAAGCGCGTTGGCGCAAGGACCCATGCTCGTTGACCCGCTCAAAACTGTCGCCGCCGTCATCAGAGCGATACAAACCACCGTCAGCCGCTTCGATTAGCGCGTAAATACGTTGGCTGTCCGCCGGTGACACAGCCACGCCGACTTTGCCCCAATCGCCTTTCGGCAGCCCGTGTTTGCCAGCTGCCCATCGCGTCCAAGTGCTGCCGCCGTCCGCCGAACGCCACAAGCCACTGCCCGGCCCGCCGCTGCTCAGATTCCACGGCGTGCGACGCGCTTGCCAAGTGCCGGCCCAGACAATGCGTGGATTGTGTGCATCGATAGAAACATCGCTGGCGCCACTATCGGCATCCACTTTGAGCACCTGCGCCCAACTGGCGCCGCTGTCCAGCGTGCGGTAGACACCGCGCTCGACGTTGCTGGCAAAGGGTGAACCCAGCACGGCGGCATAAGCGACCGCCGCGGTTTTCGGATCAACGGCGATATGACCCACGGCGCCGCGCAATTTCAAGGTGTGGCGCCAGGTTTTGCCGGCATCGGTAGACACAAATAAGCCGGCACCGGGCTGCACATTGCCGCGGATATTTGCCTCACCACCGCCCACATAAATGACGTTCGGGTCCGATGGGGCCACCGCCAACGCACCGACCGAGTTACTCGGCATTTCGTCAAAAATCGGCTGCCAGTGGACGCCACCGTCAGAGGATTTCCACACGCCACCCTGGGCTGCGGCGAAATACCACGTCAACGGATCGCCAATCACACCCGATACGCGGGTTACCCGTCCACCTACCGCCGGTCCAAGCAAGCGGTACTCCAGGCCGGCCAAAGGATCAACGGGTTCCGCGCTACGCGCGGTCGTGAACACCAACAGGGCAGCCAACACGACAGCGATACGCAACATAGTAAGGGGATTCCAGAGCGTCGATCGGAACGCGGCGACGTCGATCATCCGGGAAAAATCGGCGCGATGGGAGGCCAGCCGGCATCGAAACCCAGCTTCGGTTTGGAGCTGAAACGGTCCATCGCCGCCGCGATCTGGCAAGCGTCGAAATGCAAAGGGCCGCTGCATGCCGCAGCGGCCCTCTCATATGGGTTTACACGGAGTGGCGCTTATTCAAAGCCATTCGCAAACATTGCGTCACCGCGTAAACGGGCGACGCCGAAATCAAAATCGGTGGCGCTTCGCTGCACCGACCCCATAACAATCACGCGGCCCGCGCTGAGCGCTATCTCTTTGGGCACGTCCGTCGCTGACGCAAATCCGAAGCCAAAATCGGTCACGCCACCCGTTCCAAAGGTCAAGTGGTTGCCACCTTCAGTCGCACGACCCACGCGAAAGCGCGTGGCGCCCGACTGTTTGATCGCTCGTGCATATAAGGTAAGAGTTGGGCTTTGCGAAATCAGATCAACGATGGGTCCATTCTCACCAAACAGAATGCGGCTACCATTGCCGAAGCTTGGATCTTGATGGCCATTCGACGCGAACGCGCGCAAAAGGAAACCTGATTCATTATCGGCAGCTTGCTCTGCTGACCCGCCCAATAGAAGCTTTCCATCCGACGTTAGATCGATGGCATTGCTCACGTCATCACGAAAACCAACTGCCCCGAGGTCAAACGTGTAACTCTGAAAGCCATTGAGGCCAAACCCGCTATCGAGTGCACCATTGGGGGTCAGTTTGACCGCCAGCGCGTCTTTGTCGTTACCGAATTCCACGAATCCGCCGAGGTAGAGGCTGCCGTCTGCTGCTACCACGGCGTCGTTGATTAAGACCACATTATTGAAGGGATAGTTGAAGAAGGCTTTGCCGTCGCCGCTGAAGCTGGTGTCTAAAGCGCCGGTACTGGTGAGCTTGACCACAGCGATCGCCGCCGTGGCCAAGCCCGGGGAAGTCTCAGCAAAACCCACCAGATACATGCTGCCGTCCGGCGTGATTTTGATAACGTTCAGCTGATCACGATTTGCTCCGCCAATATCAAACGGTATGGATCTGCAATGGGCGCTGGTCGGCGCTGCGAAATCGATCGCTGTGCCGCCGGTGTTGAAACGGCACACCAGGAAATCGCGATCACCCAGGGCGATATCGCCAAAGACGCGCGAGCCCGCCACCACCAATTGCCCGAGACTGTCGCGTGCAATATCGGTCGCCCAGAACGAGCCTTCCGTGTCTGTCGTCGTGATTTTGCCGTCGCCGCCACCGAAGCCGGTGTCCAGGATACCCGCAGCGGTCAGCTTCGCCACCGAGCCGCGCCATTTAGTGCCAGTCTGATCTAGGCTGCGTCCCAGCGTGTAGGTGTTGCCTTGCGCATCAACTACCAATCCTTGCGGAGTGTCGTTGAGGTTAGCCGGCACATCGTGCCCGTAAACAATGCGACTGCTGGACAAAATTCCGAAGCTTGGATCGGGCGAACCCTCCTGCGCGTTGGCTACATGGGCAGCGAACAGCATCGCGAGACTCAACTGAATTCGACTTTTCATCACAAACTCCAACGGGGACTACCGGTGCAGTACGTAGTTAGTGGCCTCCACAGATCATGCGATCGCATTTTTTTTCGCGGCACGCATTTCACCGAGGTCGCTTACGACGTTCTTTAGTCGCGCCGCAACCATATTGGCATCGTCTATCTCAGCTGCGGTCCGAAACTCCGTGGCTTTCAACATCGACTTTGTCAGACCCGGTTATGCTCAAAGCACCACATCAGGACCCAGCACGTATGCAGCAGCGCCAACAATGGGTCGAATGTGCCGAGGTGCTACACCGGTGACGTTCAAATTCTGCGCGATGATGGTTTTCTGTCTGGGGCTTGCGCCGTGGGGCGCGCTGTTTGCGCTGCCCGCCGATCGTGCCTTGAACGAATTCACCCTGAGTCACTGGAATAGCAGCAATGGCCTTGCGCACAACATGGTCATCAGCATTGCGCAATCGCGTGAAGGTTATCTGTGGCTGGGCAGTTTTGAGGGGCTGACGCGCTTTAACGGCTCAGAGTTCGTGGTTTTTGACGATCGTTCACTGCCGCTGGCTGATACCAATGGCATTCGTGCGCTCACTGTTGATGCTCGCGGGCAACTGTGGGTCGCCAGCGCCCGATCAGGTCTGTTGACGCAGACCGAACGTGGCTGGCAACACTACGGTAGCGCGCAGGGCCAACCCTTTGAACATTTGGTCGGCGTGGAACCCAGCACCGATGACTGGCTGTGGCTGATTGGCGAAGAGACTGGCATTGCGCGCTGGCGGCCGGGCGGCAAGGCCTTGCTGATTGATCAGCAAGGCGGTCTGGCGCACGACAATGTCTACGTAACTCTGGCCGACGGCGCCGGTGGCGTCTATGTCGGCAGTGCGGACGGTTTGGATCATGTCAGCGCGACCGGAGTGGTGACTCCGTGGGGCGCCCAACGCGGCCTGCCGCCGGGGCCGGTGCGCAGCATTCGCCAGGCGCCCAATGGTGAACTTGCCATCACCGTGAGTGGCAAAGTCGGTTGGATCGGCGCGCAAGGCTTTCGAGCGCTGACCGGCGAACAGGTGCCCAGCACCGCGCAACTGTTGCTCTATGACAGCGACGGCGGCTTGCTGATTGGCACGACGGATCAAGGTCTGTGGCGTTTTGGACCACGCGGATTGGACATGCTTGACCGTCGCCATGGTCTGCGCGGCAACCGGGTGGTATCGCTGTTTGAGGATCGCGAGGGCAGTGTTTGGATCGGCTCATCCGATGGTTTGTACCAACTGCGCGATCTGCGTTTCACCACCATTGATCGTCGCCACGGCATTGGCGAAGCCTATGTGCGCGCCCTTTGGGAATATCCCGCCGGGGTGTTATGGATCGGCAGTACCGATGGGTTGTACCGCCGCGAAGGTGAAACGGTGCAGCGTTTCGGTCGCGACAGTGGATTGTTAAGTGACTCAATCCTGGCTCTCGCTGATACACCGGAATTTGGCTTGCTGGTGGGTACTTTCGGCAGCGGACTTGCGCATTTGGTCGGCGGTCGCGCGCAGGCGCTGCCGGGAACGGCAAGCTTGGCCGCCTTACAGGTTCGCGCTCTATTGCCGCGTGCCGATGGCAGCCTGTGGATTGCCACCAACAGCGGCTTATTTCGCTTAATCGGCGCGCAGCTCACCCACTTTGGGCGCGAAGAAGGCTTACCGCGGAATTTTGCGATGGCCCTGACTGAAGATCACGCGGGCCAGCTCTGGGTAGGCACGTCCGGCGGCATGGCACGCTTCGCTGATGAGCACTTTGAACCCTATACGCGCGCCCAAGGTCTGCAGGCTGAGGACGTTTTCGCCATCCACAGCCAAGCTTCTGGGGAGCTTTGGATCGCCAGCAACCAAGGTCTAAAGCGCTTTGCAAACGGGCGTTTTCAAGATGTCCGAGGCGACGATCCAGCTTTCAACAGCAGTCTATTTCAGATTGTGGAAGATGCAGACGGCAATTTTTGGATCAGCAGCAATCGGGGCATTTTTCGGCTGGCCGCCAACGAGATCGCTGCTGTGCGCGCCGGCCTACCGGGGCCGGTGAGCGTGCAACGTCACGACCGCAGCGACGGCATGAGCAACGAACAAGCCAATGGTGCATCGCAGTCCGCTGCTATTCGCCTCGCCGACGGCGGTCTGCGTTTTGCCACCGCCGAGGGTGTGGCGGCGGTCAACCCGCAGCGGCCTTTTCCGAGCCGACCGCTGCGCATCAATGCCGTGATCGAAGCGATTTTTGTCGACAATGAGCGTATCGACAGCATCAGCGAACAAACGCTCAGCGCCGGCGTCAAACGCTTGGAATTTAGTTACGTCGGCTTGAGTTTGCTCACCCCGAAACGCCTGCGCTATCGGCATCGTTTGATCGGCTTTGACGAACAATGGGTGGATGCCGATCGCGGGCGCGTGGCGGCCTACACCAATCTAGCGCCCGGCGAGTATCAGTTTGAAATTGAAGCCAGTAGCGGCGCTGTCATTGCCAGGGCACCCGCAGTGCGTTTCTTCATTGCTCCCCACTGGTGGCAACAGCACAGTGTTCAGGCGCTTGCGGCGTTAGTCGTGCTGCTGCTGCTGATTGTGCTGTGGCGTACGCGTACCGCCAACTTGGTACAGCGCAGCCGTGAACTTGAACGCCTAGTCGTAACGCGGACCCGCGATCTGCACGACAAAGCGGCGCAACTGGCGCAAGCTGACACCGAAAAAGATCGGTTGGTCGAACGCTTGCGCGAGCAGGCCGAAGCCTTTGAACGCCAAGCGCGCGAGGATTGGCTCACCGGTCTGCCCAACCGGCGTGCTTTTGAAGAACTGCTGCAAAAACAAATTGCGCTTGCGCAACAAAACGGCAGCCATTTGTCGCTCGCGCTGGCGGACATCGACCATTTCAAGGACATCAACGATCGATACTCACACGCCACCGGCGATCGGGTGCTGGCAGCCATCGCCGAGGAAATGCGCCACCACGCGGGCGCTGAAATCTTGATTGCGCGCTGGGGCGGCGAAGAGTTCATGCTGTTATTTCCCAATTGCCGTCGCGACCAAGCGATTTTCTACTGCGAGCGTATGCGCCGCGCCATTGCCAAGCGCGTGCCGTTTTTCGCCGACGGCGAGCCCGAACAAGTGACTTTGAGTTTCGGCGTTGCCGAACTCGACGCCGAGCACGATCGCCCAGAACGCCTGCTCAGTCTGGCCGACCAGCGTCTCTACCAAGCAAAAAAAGCCGGGCGCAATTGTATTTGCTGATCGATGTCGAGCCACGGAGCCACTGAACATGTCCATACTGTAAGCGTCCTTTTTCAGCTATGAACCTCACGGCATGTATCCAGCCGTGGTGGGTTCGACCTGCGCTTCTTCGGTCGACCGCTTTTGGCCGATGAAACGCGCAAGAGTCCGCGCTCAGCGCGGACCCAGCGTCGATGTTTCGTCGTTGCGAGGTCTTCAACGCGACAGCGGCGGCGGCCGTGGCAATCCAGGGACGTTGGTGGTGGCTGGGGCGAAAGTCCCTGGATTGCCGCGGTCGCTGAAGGCTCCCTCGCAAAGACGAGTCTGGTGGGTTCATCGGCGTGCATTTTCGGGCTGAAAAAGGACGCTCGCAATGACGAGATTCAGAGCTTCACTAGACTCAGAGTTTCCCACTCCCGCGGAGTCATTCGATGCCTGAGCTGTCGATATCCAAGCGCAAGATCGGTCCGCTGCTCGCTACCGCTTTGGTGGCCGGAAATATGATCGGCTCCGGCGTGTTTTTGCTGCCCGCCTCGCTGGCCACGATCGGCTCATCGACTGTGATCGGTTGGTTCATCGCGCTGGCCGGCGCCTTGTTGATTGCCGGCGTCTTTGCGGTGCTCGCGGCGCGGCGGCCCGATCCTGATGGGCTGGTGCAGTGGCCGGCGCAGGGCGTTCATCCAGCCGCTGGCTTTGTGTCGTGGGCGGCGTACTGGGCGACCACCTGGACTGGCAACGTCGCCATTACGCTGGCGGCTGTTGGCTATCTGGGCTTGCTGTTTCCTGCCATTAAGTCGCCGATGGTGACCTTGTTGACCACCCTCGCGCTGATCTGGACCGTGACCTTGTTGTGCCTGTTTGGTGCGCGATGGGTCACGCGCATCAGCGCTTTGACCTTAATCATCGGCTTGCTGCCGATCGGCGCCGCCATTGCGCTGGGTTTTGCAGCGTTCTCACCGGTGATTTTTGCCGCGTCGTGGAACGTCAGCGGCCACGCACTGATGGATACGGTGCCCGCGTCACTACTGATCATTTTTTGGGCATTTTTGGGGCTAGAAAGCGCCAGTGTCGCCGCCGCTGTGGTCGAAAACCCGCAGCGCAATGTACCCATCGCGGTGCTCAGCGGCGTCACTTTAGCCGGCGTGGTGTACATTGCGGCTTCGGTTGCGGTGATGGGCGTCATACCGGCAGCGCAGTTGCAAAACTCCACCGCCCCGTTTGCCGATGTGGTCGCCAAACTGGCCGGCGGCAGCGCCGGGGTTTTCGTGGCGATCTGCGCCATTCTCAAAGTTTGCGGCACGCTGGCCGGCTGGCTTTTAGTCGCTGGCGAATGCGGCCGCAGCGGTGCGGCGGCCGGCTATCTACCGCGGTGGATTTCCGAATCAAATCCGGAGCTACTGCCACGCCGCGGTTTATTGGTACTGGGTGTGCTGATGAGCTTGGTGGCGCTGGCGACCGTTTCGCCGACACTGAACACCCAGTTCAATCTCATTCTCAACATCGCAGTGGTGTTGGTGATGGCGGTTTATGTGCTGTGCGCGTTGAACTTATTAATGGACCGCCAACAGCGCGCCCGTTCCCGCCTGCTTGCGCTGGCGGCAATAAGTTTTTGCGTTTGGGTGGTGGCCGCGTCGGATTTTGACTACACCTGGCCGGCCCTGCTGTTTCTGGGCTTATGCGTGCCGGTGGGCTGGTTACTCAATGCGCGACGGCCGACAGGCAGGCGCTAGCAGCCTGTCGGACTTTGCGCGTGAGATGCGTTGTGTGGCTTAAGCGGCTGCAAGGCGCGGCGCGCAGCCAATGGCTCATCCGTTGGGGTCGCAGCGCAGACGCCGTTGCGACGCGCAACCCGAAGGGCCGGAAGCGCTTTTGGCGCACTGCGGAGCAGAAAGACGAATAAAATGCAATAAAACCAGCGGAATATTCGTCACCGCTCTGCGCCAAAAGCGCTACCGGCGCAATCGCGATGAAAGTCCGACAGGCGCTAGACTTAGGCAAAACACACCACGGGCTTAACGCAAGGATCATCAGGTGCTTTATTCGGTACTAGCGGTTGGCGGCGGCGCTTTTGTTGGAGCGCTGCTGCGCTGGCTGCTGGGCAATGCGCTCAACGCGACGTTTTCGTCGATCCATCTGGGCACCTTGCTCGCCAATTTAATCGGTGGTTATTTGGTCGGCGTAGCGGTGGCCATCTTTGCCCATCACCCAAGCATTGCTCCGGAATGGCGTTTGTTGCTGATCACTGGCTTTTTGGGTGGTTTGACCACCTTTTCAGCCTTTTCCGCGGAGGTTGCCGGGCTTTTGCAGCAAGGACGCTTAGGCTGGGCCAGTGCGGCAATTGGCATGCATGTGATCGGCTCGCTGCTGATGACCTTCTTAGGAATGGCGACGGTTACCCTGCTGAAGCGGGTTTAGGCTCACTGGGGTGTTCCATCCCACCCTAGCGCTGACTGCGCTGCAAGTAAGCGAGTAAATCTGCGCTAGCGGGCAGCGGCGCTGGTCCGCCCAGTTGGGTATGCAGGCTTTGTTCCAAAATAAATAGAAAGGCTTCGCGCGACAGGGAATCTTCAAGGCCGTGCCCGGCGTCGCTTTCGACATACAGATCGACTGCTTTTCCGAGTTGGCGCAAGCGTGCTGCATAGTGAGTAACGCTGCGAATAGCGACCCGCTCATCACGACCGCCCGCAAAAATGACCACCGGTCGCTGCAACTGTGTGGCATTGGCCAATGGCGATTGCGTGTGCAAGCGCTGCATTACCGTGCTGTCGTGTGGATCAACGCCGAGCAATTTGAAGCGGATTGCCAATGGCGTACCGATCTGGTCGCGCAGATCGCTCTGCGTGATCGCCCAACGCAGCGCCCAGCCAAAATCGCTAGGTGGCACGCCGGCGATCGCCACTTGGTACACATCGGGATGAAAAGTGGCGGCCTGCAAGGCGGCATATCCGCCAAACGAGGCGCCTTGGATCGCCACGCGCTGCGCGTCGCCTACTCCTTGCGCAAGCACCGCGCGCGTGCCTGCGACGATGTCGCCCAGCACTAGGCCATTGCCAAAATCGCCGTTGGCGGCGAACAGATAAGCGCGACCCAGCCCGGTAGAGCCGCGAAAGTTCGGCTCGAAAACCGCATAACCACGACTGACCAGAAACTGCGTGATGGGCGAAAAACCGGGGCCGCTGGCTGACCATGGGCCGCCGTGCACGCTGACCACCAGCGGCAAGCTGCGTGGATCACTTGTCTGGGGCAGGCTCAAGAAACCATGCAAGCGCAGGCCGTCGGAGCCTTTCCAGTGCATGGCTGCTTTGCGCACCCAGTTTTGGCAATCCTGCAGTGGCGCCGTTTCCTCCATCAATGCAAGTCTGCGCAATTCGCCACTCTTAGGGTCAAATGCATGCCAACGCGCCTGTGGCAGACAGCTATCGCGCTCGCTGATCAGCCATGCGCCGTGGCCCATCTGCACGCTCAAATCGCGCCCTGGCAACTGGGCCTGTAGCCGTTCGAGGGTTAGCTGTGTCGCCACGTTGAGTCCATACACCTGCGGCACTACGCTGCGATAGGCGGCCAACAGCGGCTCGCCGGTTAACGGATCGCTGCTGACTGCATCGATATCCGCCAACGCCTGCGGATCGCTGTGCAATAGTTCTAACTGACCGTCCGGCTTGAGGCGCTGCAATCCGCTGAAATTCTGTGCGTGATTCGACAGCATCCACAGGCTGCCGTCATCGGCAGCGCTGACAAATTGGCAGCGTTCGAGATTCACGCAGCGCGCCACCTCCATCGGTGCCTGCCCCAAACGCAGTCGCAAAATGAGGTGCTGTTCGCGCTCGATACGGCGCAAAAAAGCGAGCTTGCCATCTGCCGATAACACCGCATCGCCCAGTGGCAGCGCGTCTTCGTACAGCACCTGTTGTTGCCCGGCTGCGGCTATGCGCAGCAAGCGCGCGCGGGGTTTTGCGGCGCCCGGCCGTGTGTGTTCCAGCAGCAATATGGCAGCGGGCTGACTGGGATCAGCGCCGATCGCCTCATGCGATACCTGCTCGTTCAATCGGGCAATGCGCCCGGTGCCACCCTGGCCGTCTAGGCGATAGACGGACAGTTGCGCGCTCGCGACCAAAAATATCCATTGCCCATCACGCGACCAAATAAGATCGCTGGCATCGACCTGCGGCAATACCCGTTGCGCGGCCGTTTCATGCAAAGACTGTAACCACAAACCGCGTTTGCCAAGTTCCCCGCGCAAAAACGCAACTCGCTGACCGTCGGGCGATAGGCGTACCGCGTGTAGCAATGTGGGTCGCAAAAACTCGCTGCGCGCTAGTGGCGCGGGCGAACTGGGGTCGCGATGGGTCGCTTCCTGTGCGCCTGCAGCAGCCGGCAGCAAGAAAATCGACAGCAACACACCGCGAAAGGCGCGCAGAGAGGCGAGTGCATTCATCAGGCGCCTCCCGTCACCCGATCGACGTGCATCAAACGCAGCGCGATGAGCGCCGGCAGGCCGACGGCGCCGCAGTTGATGATCCAAAACCAGCGGCGCGGGCCGGATAAGCCCTGCCGCGCGCTCAGCCAAATCGCAACTAGCAGTGACAGCAGCAGCAGCGTGCCTGCCCAGGCTTGCATTGCGGGTGGTCGCGGCGCCAGATCGCGCGCGGCGAGCGGCGAGGCTTGCGCGAATAGATCGCGCAGCAGCTGTTTGGCAGTGTGCAAAAGGGGCGAAGTCCACCAATCGTAGTGGCGCAGCGCCATCGGAAAATCCGGCGCCAATTCGCGCCTGGCCACAGTTTCGATACGCCCTTCGCCGTCCACCCACAGCAGTTGTTGGTAGGCCAAACCCGGCCCATCAATGCTGCCGCGACCGTACAGCAAGGACAGCAAATGGCCGTCGAGCAATTCGATTAATTCAACCCCTGCCAGACCAGCAATTGCGCCGGGTAGTGGCAGGCGCTGCGTGGCTTCGATCAGCTGATCGCCACTTTTCAGCTTGCGCGCATCGAAGAAATACAGTGCCCGATCACTGAGCAGAGTCATCGATTCACCGGCCGCGGCGGGCAAGGACGCCAGCGTCTCGCCAGCGGGCAGCAGAACGCGCGGGTGGATTTGTTGCGAATCCTCTGAAAACGCAAAAATGCCTTGCGCGGTCGCCAGCGCGCGCGTGCTGAGCGGCAAGGGTGGCAGCGCAAAGGCATTGTTAGCAGCACCAAGGCCCAGCACGCCTGCGGATTTGCCGTCGCTCAGCGAGATGCCCTGAAAGCGCATGTCATCGTGGCTGAAAATCCAACGTCGGCGCTGCTTGTCGTCAAACTCCATGGGCATCGGGTTGGTCAATTGGTGGCGCTGGGCAAATTCCTCGATTTGCACGACGCTGCTGTACACCTCGGAAATCGCCACTTGCTCGCGCCACAACGGCGCCTGCGGGTGGCTAGACACCGCTAAGCCAGCGAGCAGCAGTGCCTTTCCGTCGCTGCGGCTGGCTTCCACCATGCCACCAGCCGGCGGCGTGCTATTCAGCGGATGGCTACCCAGGACCATCCAACCGGTTTGGTACAGTAAGGATAAAACGACCAGCAGCATCCACACTCCCATTTGCACCGGTAACGCGGCCATTACTTCGACCAGCAGTGGCCTCGGTGGCGCAGTTAAGTCCGGCTTGAAAACAGCCAGCAATAGCACCGCCAGCCAGATAATGACGCAGAACTGCAACAGCAAGGCCCAAATACCGCTCGCCGTGCTAGCGAGAATCAAAGCCGGCAAAACCAGCCCAAATAGCGCGATACGCCGCGGCGCCAGCATTGCAAACGCCGCAGCCAAGTAACTGGCGATCGCCACGCTAACCGCGGCAACCGGCAATCCCCAATGACGCCAATCCACCACGCGCGCGGTCAAACCATCCTGCGCAATCAACATGATTGCCAGCGGCAAAACGATCGCAGACGCCAATAAAACGATCGCTGCGGCACTCAAAGCCAATGCAATATGGGGATGTGCGACTGGGCGATGTAGCAAATTCAGCCAAGTGCTCGGTCGCCGATAACCGCCCATTTGATACAAACCCAGCAGCAACCCGAGCAATGCGTACACAGCAGCCGTCAACTGATAAACCAGCGCTGGCTGCTGCAGCGGATCAACCAAGCGCGCGAAAAAACCCAGCACGACTAAGTGAACAATGAAGGCCAATAAAGCCCAAACCCGGAAACGCTGTAATTCAGCGATAAAAAGATTGGCCACAAAAAATCCTTTAACTTAATGAGCGGAATTTCCGGTTTAGCTCGGAAATACCCATTGCCATGCACGGTACAACGATATTGCGAGCGACCTACTGCTGGTCGAAGCTGCACGCGGATGAACCTCACGGCCTGAATCGAGCCGTGGTGGGTTCGACCTGCGCTTCATCGGTCGAACGCTTTTCTTCGCTGGACCGCGGCAGAGTCCGCGCACAGCGGCCCATCGCTGTTTGCTGCGTAACTTGCCGCATCGGGAGCTGCGTGGTTTTTGGCCAGGAAGGCATTGACCGCGCGGTCTAAGCCGACCGGCATGGCCTGCACGGAGCGCGCGCCGCAGCCGCGCAAAAACTGGGCAAACTGCTCGCCTTGATCCAACACCAAATAATGCTGCAGGCCTTCAATGCGCTGCATTTGCAGCAAACCGGGCACGCTGGCCGGTGGCGGCGCCTGAAACGGAATATCGGTCACCCAATGGGTGACACGCGCGCAAAACTCGTCGGGCGCGGACATATTCTTTAGCTGTCCACGTTCCAAAATGATCAAGTTTTCAGCGACCCGCTCCACTTCATCCATTTGATGCGAGCAATAAATCACCGTGCAGGTTTCGCTGGCATTGCTGTACAGCAGCGATTCCAAAAACGCGCGTTTGGCGACCACATCCAAGCCCAATGTGGGCTCATCTAATACCAGCAATTCCGGTGATTGTGCCAAGGCCAGCGCCAGATTAAATCCGGCGCGCTCACCACGCGATAACTGACTAACCTTCTGCGTCGGCAGCACTTGGTAATGGCCGATCACCCCGTCAAACGCCGTCTGATTCCAACGCGAATAGTGGCGGCGCTGCATCGCAATGACCTCGCTGACCCGCATCCAAGCGGGCAAGGTGTGCTCTTCATTGACGAACCCGATACAGCCGCGGTCTTGCGGCGTCAAATGCTGACAATCGCGGCCGAGAATGCGGGCTTGGCCGCTGGTTGGCGGCAAAAACCCGAGCAATATGCGAAACAGCGTCGATTTACCCGCACCATTAGCGCCGACAATTGCATGGATTTGACCGCGTGCAACACGCAAATCCAGTCGATCCAGTGCCCACTTATTGGCATAGCGCTTACTCAGCGCAGCGGTTTCGATGACCCAATCGCCGTTCACGCGCTTTTCCTGATTGCTAACACTTGAAATTCGGCCGCTAAACGCGCCACCACGTCTTCACCGGCAATGCCGAGCGCGATGGCTTCATGCACCAAACGCTGCACCGCCTCTTCCAGACGCCGCTCGCGTTCGGCATTGCTGAGCCGTTGCCGCGGCGGCGCTACAAACAGCCCCAAACCAGCGCGCGATTCCAACCAACCTTCCGCGGACAGCTCGGCGTAGGCCTTGGCCACGGTGTTAGGGTTGACGGTCAGTTGTTGCGCCAAACCACGCACGCTAGGCAATTGCCCGCCCACTTTGAGTTCCCCGGTGGCGATTTGCATACGCACGCCGTCAACGATCTGCTTGCTGATCGATCGCGAGTCGCCGGTGGCTATCTGCATCATCAAGGCTTGGGTGCGCGACATGGCCGGCGTCTGTAGTGTACTGGTTCTCATAGTACAGTTAGGACGGCGTGCCGTGTCAAGCGGTTTTGCTGAGGTTTACCGACAGCGCTCGATGGTCACCACGGTCAAATCATCATGTTGGCGCGCGGAACTGGCATGTGAAGTGATGGCGCCATGTAAACGGCGCGCGGCGTCAGCAGCACCGGCCGAGGCGCCCAGAATATCCAGCACGCGCGCCCTGCCCATTTCCACGCCGTCTGGACTTTGTGCTTCATCGACACCATCGGTGGTCACCATCAGCACCTCGCCGGCCACCATACGACGGCGGATTACACCGATATCGGGCTCTGCCTCCGGCCCAAGTGCCAAACCGGAATCGATATCCAGCTCAATCACCGCACCACCGGCCAGCTTCAGCAAGCCGGGTGGATGACCGGCGCAGGCGATCTCGATGGTGTGCTGATGCGGATCCAACATGACGGCCATCGCGGTGACAAACAATCCGGGTTCGATGACCTTGTGTAGCGAACGATTCAGTCGGCGCAAGATTGACTCGGGCGAACCACAGGCGGGCACAATCTCAAACAGCATGCCGCTGACAAACGCCATATACATCGCGGCCGCCACGCCTTTTCCGCACACATCGCCCAGCACTAAGGCCTGCTGGCCGTTGTTGGCAATCGCCCAATGAATAAAATCACCGCCAACCCCAAGCGCCGGCACGATGATTTGGCCGATCTCATAACCCTCAATGGCCGGAGGCGGATCAGACAGCATGCGGTGCTGCGAGATACGCGCCAATAACAGCTGCGGTTCAATGCGTGGTCCACCGTGCATCGTGGTTTGCACTGCACTGGGCAACTGTTGCGGCGCAGGCTCCGTAGCGAGGCTGTCGCCGCGCGGCGAAACGAAGATGCGCAAGTGCAAATGGCCGAGCCGCAGTTGATCGCCATCGGCCAGCAAATACGCTTGCGAGTCCAATGGTCGACCGTTCACAAAGCTGCCATTCGCGCTGCCAAGGTCTTGCACCTCGACCTCACTTTCATGCACCACAAACTTGGCATGTCGGCGCGAAACCGTCGGGTGATCCATCACAATATCGGCCGCCGTATCACGCCCGATGACACCACCCGCCGAAATATCAAAGAGCTGCGTTGCGCCCAGCGCATCGGTGCATTGCAGGCGAACCCGAATCGACGACATAGTGAAAGACGGCACCACGAAACAGTGCGTGAAAGTCTAACAGCGAGTTGACGATTCGTTGACCCACGCCGTCGCTGTTTTGGGAAAGTTGAGCTGGGTGGGGCTAGGCCGCGCGCAAAGGCAAGCGGTCATGGCTCGCAGCCACCCGGAATCATGAAAATCTCCACCGCCATGACCGTTGCTAGCGTTTTTTCCTTACCCCACCCCAACCCTCCCC
>CAZLSB010000034.1:9227-23012 GCA_964561825.1 uncultured Xanthomonas sp. | reverse complement strand
CCCAATCCGGCGAGCAAAAAGTTCAAGTTATTGACGAACGAGCCCTAAGGGCTCGCTGCGCCACTTCAAATCGCCGTCAACTCCACCGACGGCGATACACCCAAACGCTGATGCATGATCGGGCTGGTCGTGGTGTATTGCAGATGCACTTTGACACCTGGATTCAGGCGCGCTTTGATCGCAAATGCGGCCAAGGCTGCCTCGTGAAAGCCGCACAAAATCAGCTTTTTCTTGCCCGGATAGACATTAATGTCACCGACCGCGTAAATGCCGGGCACATTGCTTTCGAAGCGTTCGGTGTCGACTTGGATTTGGTTTTTGTCGATGCCTAAGCCCCAAGTGGCGATCGGCCCCAGTTTTGGCGATAGGCCGTAAAAAGCCAACAAGTGATCGAACTCAACCACGCGGGTGATGTTGTCGGCACCGATTACCGTTACCGCTTTAAGCTGCTCGCCTTCGGTTTTGATGCCAGTCACATTGCCAATCATCAGCTGCATATGTTGTTCATCACACAGCGCGCGCATCTTGGCGACCGTCGCCGGCGCCGCGCGAAATTCGTTCGAGCGATGGATGAGCACCACACTGCGCACCAGCGGCTGCAGCGCCAGCACCCAATCCAAGGCCGAATCACCACCGCCCAGAATCAGCAAATCCTTGCCGTAAAATTTCGCGGGGTTCTTAATCGAATAGTGGATTTGTTTGCCTTCGAAGGCGTCTGCGCCGGCAACCGGCACTTTGCGCGGCTGGAACGCGCCTAGACCGGCCGCCACGACCACCGCGCGCGCCTTCAGATGCGTGCCCTTGCTGGTGATCACATCAAAGTCACCCGTGTCGGATTTGCGCACCTCGGCGACTTCCTGATCCAGATGAAACTGCGGATGGAAGGGCGCGATTTGTTGCAATAAGTTATCAGTGAGTTCCTTGCCGGTGCACACCGGCAGCGCCGGAATATCGTAGATAGGCTTGTCTGGATAGAGCTCAATGCACTGGCCGCCCGGTTGCACCAGCGCGTCAACCACATGCGCCTTAAGGCCAAGCAGGCCCAGTTCAAATACCTGGAACAGGCCCACCGGCCCTGCGCCAACGATGACAACATCCGTTTCTATGGTCATGGAAATCCTCAATAATCGGAAAACTAAAAAGTCCGCCAGACTAACGCGCGGCTCAGTCTTGACTCGGAATTCTCGCGCATTTGGCGGCCAGCGTTTGTCAATGCCGGGACAGATCATCGCCTGCGGGGGGCGACTTTAGTCGCAACCGGGCGCGGTCGCCGCCACAACAAAAGCTTAGGATTCGTGAAGTTCGTTCTGAACGAGCCCTTAGCAGCGCTTGCGTGATGGGCTGTGGCGCGCGTAGCGTTCGCGGCCGTTGTCGGCCGTGTGCTGGCGCCGATCATCCCGTCTTCAGGATTGCCCGCATGCAACTGCCCGTGGATGCGCGTATCGAAGCGCAGCACTTGATCACCACGGGCTTGCCGATGGGTGTGCCTTTTGATCGCGAAGACGCGCCAAACCTGTCCCGTGAATTGGACGGTCTGTGCGACGGCCTCAAATGCAGTCGCCCGGCGGAAATCGTGTTCGCGGCGGAGTTTGCCGTGCGTTTGCAGCGCGACGAGCGTGGCTTCTGGCGCGCCAAACGCAGCACGCTGGTCATCGGCTGGCCGCTGTTGCAGTTGCTAGACGCCGACGAATTGCGCGTGGCGCTCGCCTTGGCCTTGTCTGAGGAGATCGTGACCCCTGGGGCATTTGCGGGCGGCGCGGCCGATCAGCGCATCGCGCAATGGCTGGGGCGTGGACTCTTGCAGCGCACGCTGAGCCGTCTGCTCGCGGCGCAAGCGGTGCTCGACAGCGCCGGTTTGCAGGATTGGAGCGCACGCGCGCGGTGCGAGGGCAAGCCGCCGGTCGCTGCATTGGCACAGTTACGCGCATGCATCGAAGCGCGTGGTCGCGGCAACTGGCACGCCGAGTTGCAACGCGCTCTAGGAATTGTTGAAGTCGCGGCGCGACTAGCGCCGCTCGGCGGTGCAGATTTGACCGGTGGCAGTCACCGCAATGCCGCGCAAGCGATGTTGTGGGAAGGCCTGTGCACGCGCATCTGGACGGCGCTGGAAGCGCCTTTTTTGACGCTACTCACGCCGCACTGGCAAGCCTGTTATGACGCCAGTGCGCCGTGTCGCGAGCGGGCCAAAGTGCTGACGGCGCAGCGGCGCGCGGCGCAGCTTGATCTGGCTGGATTGATCGAATTGGCCGAGCTGATCGAATTCCTGGCCGGTCCGCGCGCGGCGCATCCTTTGTTTCAGCAAGCGTATGCGCAGCAGCGCCAACCGTCACTCGCGCTAGCGCTGGCCCGCACCATGATCGCCGTGGATGCGGCGCGCGCCACGGTTGCGCTGTCCCGCCTAGCGGCTAGCTCCTATCCGGTTGCCGAACAGGCCCGCGCACTGTTGGACAGCTTGCCCACGCGCGCCGTAAGCCCATCACTGACCCCAGAGTTTGCCCACAAAGGCGCCATAACTTCATGATGACCATCGAACAGGAAGCCGCAGCGCGCTTTCTTGAGCATGAATTGCTCAGCAGCATTCCGCTGTCACGCAGCATGCAGTTGACGGTGGCGAGTTTTACCGACGGCGAATTGATTTTGCACGCCCCGCTGGCGCCGAACGTCAACGATAAAGGCTGCGCATTTGGCGGCAGCATGGCCAGTTTGATGACCTTAGCCGCGTGGGGTCTGGCGCGATTGTCCCTGCGCGGGCGCGGTCTAGAACCCGATATCTTCGTTCAAGATTCACAAATCGACTATTTGTTGCCGGTTTGGGGCGATTTGGTGGTTCGCGCCAGCCCCGCGCCGGAGCATTCGCTGGCAGACTTCGCTACGATGTTGGAAGCCCGTGGCAAGGCGCGCATCCGTTTGCACGCAGCCATCGACACGGAACAGGGTTGCGCGGCCCGCCTTGGCGCGCGTTTTGTCGCCAAACGACGAGAGGAGAAAACAGGATGAAAGGCTCGATTGCGGCACGCGTACTGTTGATTGTGTTGGCATGCCTGGTGCTCAGCGCTTGTGCTTCTGCCAAACGCAACGAAGGTCTGCGCGTCAAACTGTATAACTATGCTGCGGCGATCCGTTGGAACGAAATCGAACAGGCGCTGGGCTATGTCAACCCAGCCGTGTTGGCGGCCAAACCATTCACTGACGCAGACCGCGCACGGTGGGCGCAAACGCAGGTGTCGCGCTACTACGAGGGCCCACAATCGGTGGATCCAGACGGCAGCGTGCGGCAAGTGGTGCAAATTGAGTTGATTGATCGAAGCACACAAACCGTGCGTTCCATCGTCGATCGTCAACATTGGGTGTTCGACGACGAAGCCAAAGTATGGTGGTTGGACAGTGGTTTGCCCGCCTTGTAAGTGGGTGGCGGGCGCTTAAGGCCTATGTTCGCGCTTTAGATAGTTTTGGCTCTGCATCTCGATTAAGCGTGAGGCGCAGCGTTCAAACTCCAAGCGCAGGCGTTCGCCTGGGTACAACAGGGTGGGTGGCGCCGCGGCGCTGACGATCAATTTGACGCCGCGGTCGTATAATTCATCAATTAAATGCACAAAACGGCGTGCTTCATTGTCGTCGTTACTCGAAAACACTGGCACGCCGCTCAATATGACGGCGGGGAAACAGCGTGCTATTTCAATGTAATCGGCTGCGGCCCGTGCGCCGCGGCACAGCGCATCGAAGTCAAACCAAATTAAATCGCCGGCGCGGCGGAAAACCGCGATCTCGCGATCATGAATCATGACGGTCGGGCGGTTGTCCGGTGCAGCGCTGGCCAACCGCGTAAAGGCCAATTCCAATGCGCGATGCGCAGTCGCATTCAAGGGCTGGTGATAAACCGGCGCCTGATTTAAAGCGCGCAATCGATAATCTTGCGGGCTGTTCAGTTCTAGCACCTTGCAGTGTTTTTCCAAAGCGGCAATGGCGGGTAAAAAACGCACACGTTGCAGACCATCGCGATACAAATGTTTGGGATCCACATTACTGGTCGCTACCAGCGTCACGCCGCGCGCAAACAGATGTTCCAACAGGCGCCCCAATAACATCGCGTCGCCAATATCGCTGACGAAAAACTCGTCAAAACACAGTACGCGCGCCTGCTCGGCCAGTTGTTCGGCCACTTTTTCCAGCGGATCAGACTGGTCTTTGAGTTTGCCCAACTCGGCATGCACGCGGCCCATGAAACGATGGAAATGCACGCGCTGCTTGCGCGAAATCGGCAAGCCGTCGAAAAACAAATCCATCACAAAAGTCTTGCCGCGACCCACACCACCGTGTAAATAAAGCCCACGCACCGCCGCTTTAGGACGCCAGCGTCGCCACATGCGCTGCCAAAAATTGACCGGGCGATTGGCGCAAATCTGGTGGTGAATGCGGGTCAATTCAGCCAGCGCTTTGCGCTGTTTGGCATCGTCAGTCCAAGCGCCGCGCTGCACGCCAGCTAGGTAGCGGCCGAGCGGCGAATCTGCTGCGGGCACAGCGCTCACAACAGCGCGCCCAAACGCTCGCGCATTTCCACCAGTTTGCCGTGGAAAAAATGGCTGGTATCGGCAAAATGCAGCATCTCAACCGGCGGTTGCAGCGCCTGGAAATAGGCATAAACCTCAGCCGGGGCAACCACTTCGTCGGCATCACCCTGCAGCACAATCCATCGACACTGCGGCCTAGCGAAATCCTGAAACCCGAATCGCGCGACCGGCGGGGCCACGCTAATCAGCAGATCGGCGCTCAAGCTATCCGCCATACGCGCCGCCACATAGCTGCCAAAGGAAAATCCAGCCAGCCACAAGCGCGCCTGCGGCGCCCAGGCGCGCGCTTGCGCAACCACTGCCGCCAAATCCTCGCCCTCACCGAGGCCAGAGTCAAAACTGCCTAGCGATGCGCCCACGCCGCGAAAATTAAACCGCAACGTCGCCGCGCCGGCATCGCGCAGCGTGCGTTCCAACATGGTGACGACCTTGTTGTCCATGCTGCCACCATGCAGGGAATGCGGATGACAGAGCACCGCAATCAAGCTTGGCTCCACACTACCTGAGCCGGCGATCGCCTCAATAGCGCCGAGCGGGCCATCCAGCAGCAATTTTGTGGGAGTTTGCGGCCAACTGCTGGGGATCATGGTGGTCGGTTGTTTGTAAGAGAGGATGAGATTATGACTTGGCCTTGTCCCGAAGGTCAGTGGATTGCCACGGCATGCGCTGGAGCCTGTCGCCTGCCTGGATCCAATGGCAGCGCATGCCTCGCAATGACGAATCAATAAGGTACGCTCCGCGGCGCGACCTTAGGGCGCGCTTTGCCGCCCCACATGCCAGCGGTCAATCGCCGCGCGCTCGGCGTCGGTCAACTGAGTGAGATTGCCGGGCGGCATGATTTTCAGCACCACGGTTTGCAAGTGAACTTTGTCGGCCTGCGCTTCGATTTGCTCAACGGTTTCCAGAATGGCGCCCAGTGGGGCGCTGGCCATCAGCGTGGGTTGCGCTGCGTGACATTGAGCGCAACGCGCATGCAAAATCGGTTGGATTTCTGCCGTACTCGGTATCGTTAGCGGCGCTGCGGTATGCGACTCGCCGCTGGCTGCAGATACGGGCGGCGCAGGTGACGGCTTAGGCGCCAGCCACGCGAAGGTTACCAACAAAATCGCCGCCCCCGCAGCCAACAACCACCAAGCCCGACCGCCGCTATGCCAGAGCACGAAAAACTGCCGAATCAGCGCGCCGGCGCTCATGAACAGCAGTAACACCAGCCAGGAATCGGCATGCGCATGCGCCGGTGCGTAGTGGATCGACAACATCGCAAACACCACCGGCAAGGTGAAGTAGGTGTTGTGCACCGAGCGCTGTTTGGCGCGTTTGCCGGGGAGTGGATCCGGTGTTAATCCTTGCGCCAGCGCGGCGACCATGCGCTTTTGGCCGGGAATGATGATGAAAAAAACATTGGCCGACATAATCGTCGCCATGACCGCGCCAACCAGCAAAAACGCCGCGCGACCGGCAAAGATATGCGTGGCGGCGTAACTGAGCAGCACGACAAAAATGGCAACCACCATGCCGAGCACACCATCACGAAAGCCCACCAGTCGGCAGGCCAAATCGTAGACGATCCAACCTAGCGCTAAAAATCCCAGTGCCGCGGCAATCGCCAGCGTCGGCGTTAAATCAGCGACCGCCGGATCGATCAGATATATGTTCGGTTGCGCCAAATAGAGAATGGCCAATAACGCAAAACCACTCAACCAAGTGGTGTAGGACTTCCATTTGGACCAATGTAAATCCTCCGGCATTTGCGCCGGCGCGATCAGATATTTTTGTTTGTGATAAAAACCACCGCCGTGCACCGACCATAATTCACCAAAAACCCCCGCTGCGCCGACTTTGGGTGGTTTCAGTGCGCGATCCAACATCACAAAATAAAAGGACTCGCCGATCCACGCGATCGCCGCGACCACATGCAACCAGCGCAGCAGAAAACTCGCGGCTTCAATCCAAAAGGAAGTCATCGCGCTCAACTGCCTCGGTAAGTGCTGTAGCTGTAAGGCGAAACCAGCAGCGGCACGTGATAGTGCGCATCCGCATCGGCAATGCCAAAGCGCAATACGACCACATCAATAAAACGCGGCTCTGGCAATAGCAGCCCCAGGCCAGCGAAATAATCGCCGACCGCAAATTCGATTTCATAGGTGCCAACAGTCAGCGCCGCCGCGTTCAACAGTGGCGTATCGCAGCGCCCATCGGCATTGGTGTGCCGCGTAGTCAGCCATTGCCGGCCGCTAGTCTCAATGCGATGCAGTTTCAGTTCGATTGCTGCGCCGGGGCGGCCGTGCGCGGTATCCAATACATGCGTGGTCAGTTTGCCCATGCCGCAGGAGGTCAAAGTGGGCGGGCTAGTCTAACGCAGGCATCTCACAGGGCTGCGTGATCTGTGCGGCTGCGCGTGCGATAGCCTCTTGCAAGGCGCGCAAGGATTGCGCGCGGAGCGCCAACACCGCGGCATAACGCGCATCGTCACTGGGCGTGACCGCAAGCACCGCGTCATAAGCCGCTAAAGCGAGTTCATATTCGTGCAACTCGTGCAGAACTTCGCCCAGTTGCGCGCGTACGGAAGGGTCGTTCTTGAATTGCAAGGCACAGAGATAATCGGCGCGCGCAATCAGTAGTTTGCTGCGTGACAAACTCAGGCCGCCGGCTGTTTGGATTTGGTCTGGATCGTTCGGGTCGGCGCTCACCTGCGCTTCGCGACGCCGCCATAGGGCGCGCTCCGCGTAGGCATCGTACTGGCCCGGATCCCAATCAAGCGCGCTGGTCAGTTCGGCTTCCGCCTCGGTGAGTCGATTCGCGGCGTTCAGCACGCGCGCCAGGAAAAAATGGGCACGCGCCAGACCTGTATCTAACGCTAGCGCTTTGCGCAAATCTACTTCAGGCAGCAAGCCCTTGCCATCGGCGCTGAGTTCGGCCTTCAGCAGCCAAGCCGGCGCATAGTCCGATTTTAGGTCAATCATGCGCATCACCGCGGCGAGCGCGTCGGCCTCGCGACCGACGGCGCGCAAGGCGCGCGCATGGTGCAGGTGCAAGGGTGCCTGATCGGGAAATTCGCTGGTCAGTTCGACGATCAGACGCACAGCAAGGTCCGGATCGCCATCGCGAAGCTGCTGCGCAAAGCGCTCAATCCGCTCACGTGCACTCAGATGGATCACAGTGATTCCCCTTGCAGCCGTGCGCTGAGCATAGCGTCAGGAAAGCGGTCAGCAGCGCTTTTGATTCAATCAAACCCGCCGATGTGCGTGAATCGACATCAGAATGCCAAATGCGACCAACAGAGACACCGCTGAGGTACCGCCGTAACTGATCAGCGGCAGCGGCACGCCCTTGACCGGCATCATGCCGGTGATCATCGCGCTATTGACCAAAATGTAAACAAAAAAGGTCATCGCGATGGCACCGCCGAGCAAACGCCCGTAACTCTCGCGCGCGTTGGCGGCAATCCACAAAGCGCGGCCGACCACAAAGGCGTAAATCAACATCAACACGGCAACACCGATCCAGCCAAACTCTTCGCTGAAAACCGCCAGCACAAAATCGGTGTGACGTTCCGGCAGAAACTCCAATTGCGATTGCGTGCCATGCGTCCAACCCTTGCCACTCCAGCCACCCGAACCCACGGCAATTTTCGACTGGATGGTCTGCCAGCCGCTGCCTAAGGGATCAGCATCTGGGCTGAGGAACTGATAGATGCGATTCTTCTGATAATCGCGCATGAAATGCCAGACGATCGGCGTACTGGCGGCGCCAAATGCCGCGAGCGCGGCAATCCACCACCAGGAAATGCCGGCCAAGAAAATCACGAAAACGCCGCTGCCGACGACCAAGATGGCGGTGCCCAAATCGGGTTGAATGACAATCAAACCAGCGGGCAACGCAATTAACACCAAGGCAATGGCCAGCGCCGACGCATTCGGCGGTAATACGCGATCGTGAAAAAACCAAGCCAACATCATCGGCAGGCCAAGCTTCAGTAATTCCGAGGGCTGAAAGCGCAAAAAGCCCAAATCCAGCCAGCGCTGCGCGCCTTTGCCTTCACCGAGCAACACCACGCCGATCAATAACGCGATGCAAACGGCATAAAACCACGGCGTCCAGCGTCGCCAAGTGGCTGGCGGAACCCGAATGCACACCCCCATCAAAGCAAAGCCCAATACGAAACGCATGCCTTGTTTGTACACCATATCGGAATCTTGCGATCCGGCGCTCCAGACCACCGCCAAACTGATGCCCGACAGCACCATCAGTGCGAGTAACAAGGGAATATCGAAATGCGTCGGCGCCAGCCAATGCAGCACTCGACGGCCCCAGTGATTCACCTGTGCTTCGAAGCTCATGGAGTTTGCCGTGCTGGGTCGGGGATGGCATTGGGCGGCGTGGGCAAAAGCACAGGGCCCAGCGCAGGCTGACTGGATTCTTCAGCCAAACGCGCGAGTTCCACGCCGGCAATGCCGTTATCGCCGCCGCCCTTGCCCAACCACGCATCGAAGATTTTGCGTGCGACGGGCGCCGCTGAGCTGGAACCCGATCCACCTTGTTCCACGACCACCGCAATGGCGATTTGTGGGGACTTCGTGGGGGCATAACCGACAAACAAGGCTTGGTTTTTTTGCCCGGCACCCAGGGTGCGCTGCACTTCACTGGCGCGATTGCGGCTGACCCGCTGCGCGGTGCCGGTTTTGCCCGCCATTCGATAGCTGGCGCCTTTGGCCACGGCTCTGGCGGTACCAGTTGGGCTGTTCATCACCGCTTCCAAACCGCGCTGCACCAACGCCAGATTGGCGGGATGACGTACCAAATCGGCGACCACCAATTGCGCTGGCAGCGGCCGCATCGGCTGATCAAAACTGGCGCGCAGCGCATGCACCAATCGCGGCCGGTAACGTTGGCCCTGTCCGGCCAATGCGGCGATGCCATTGGCCAATTGCAGCAAAGTCGCCACGTTATAACCCTGACCAATACCGGCAATTACCGTTTCGCCCGGATACCAAGGTTGATCAAAACGTGCACGTTTCCATTCCCGTGAAGGCAAAATGCCGCTCGATTCGCCATACAGATCAATGCCGGTGGCCGCGCCGAAACCAAAACGGCCGAGAAACTCGTGCATCCGATCAATGCCTAAATCTAGCGCTAGCTGGTAATAATAACTGTTCACCGATTGCGCCAGCGATTCGATTAGATCAATGCGGCCGTGTCCGCCGCGTTTCCAATCGCGAAACTGCAGTTCTTGGCCGGGGATTCTAAACACGCCGGTGGAATAAATCGTGTAATGGGCATCGCGCACACCGAGTTCCAGGCCGGCCAGCGCCATAAACGGTTTCAATGTCGAGCCCGGCTCATAGCCGCCTTGCAGCGCGCGATTGAACAGCGGTCGGCCCGGGGCATTTAACAGACCCTGATACTCGACCCGCGAAATGCCATTGACGAATAAATTGGCGTCGTAGGACGGCACACTGACAAAGGCCAGCACCTCGCCGTTATTGGGATCAATCGCTACCACCGCGCCGGTCGACCCGGCCATCGCATCGGCGGCGGCGCGCTGCAACTGCGCGTCAATGGACAGATAGACATTATCGCCGGCGCGTGGCGGCGCACGTTCGAGCACCCGCAGCACCCGACCTTCGGCATTGGTTTCGACGCGCTCGTTTCCGACTTCGCCGTGCAGAGCCGATTCGTAATGGCGTTCAATACCGGTTTTGCCGACATGCGTGGTGCCGGCATAACGCCGCGCGTCCAGTTCACCCAAATCGGCCGGGTCAATGCGCCCGACATAACCGACGACGTGCGCGAATAACTCGCCTTCGGGATAAAAACGCGTCAGGTACGGCACCACGTCCACGCCTGGGAAGCGATAACGTTCTAATGCGAAACGCGCCACCTCCTCATCGCTCAGGCGCAAACGCAGCGGCAGACTTTGAAAGCGTCGCCGCGCGGCAACCAGTTCCAAAAAACGCTTGCGCTCATCGGCATCGAAACTCACCACCTGCGCTAACTCATCCAGCGTCTGCTTGAGATCGCCAGCGCGCTCGGGCACCAATTCCAAGCGATAAGCAAGTCGATTGTCGGCCACAATTCGCCCCTTGCGATCAAGAATCAGCCCACGCGCCGGCGGCAGCGGCTGCATCTTGACGCGATTGCGCTCCGAGCGTGCGGCAAACTCGCTGTGCCGAATGATCATCAACTCGCCAAAACGCAGTAACAGCACGCCAAACACCGCCAAGATGACCAAGAACGAAAACACCGCGCGGCGCTGAAACAACTGCGCCTCGTTTTGTTGGTCTTTGATCAGCGTGCGGCGGCGGCCGAAGGTCATAAACTTCGTTCGCTCAGGTCGCGCGCTCGCGCTGCGCTTGGCGCCGGCGCAAGCGCAAACCATCCAACAGCAAAAATACCCACGGCCAAGCCGCCATGCCGACCAAAGGCGAGAGCCAAAACAACCAGGGCGGCCAGGTCGATCCGCTCAATAATCGAATCCAAAAATCGAGCACTCGATCGTTCAACAGCAACGCAAATACCGAGCCGGCCTGCTGCCAGATCGGATAAAAGCGCAGTCGATGGCGAAACCGCAGCGTCAGATACACCAAGATGACCATGCGCAGCGCGTGTTCACCCAGCAAACCGCCGTACAACACATCGGCCGCCAGGCCGAGCAAAAACGCATGTCCCAAACCGGCAACTTCCGGCGCTTCCAGCGCGAAATAGGCCAGCACCAAGGCCAGCGACATCGGTTTCATCACCGCCATCCAGGTGGGCATCGGCAACAGCGCCACCAACAGGGCTAAGGTGCAGGCGACTAGGAACAGCGGATAAGTGCCGCGCAGCGCACGCATGCTCAATCCTCGGCCGGTAGGGGCGGACCCACATAGAGCACCGGCTTGACCGCCAAGAGTTCGCGATTGCGACCCAAGGCAGACAAAGGCCGCGCAAACGCGATCGCAAACGCGGCATCGGTGGGGCGCTCGACTGCCGTCACTTCCGCCACCGGAATGCCGGCTGGAAAGCGCCCGCCGACCGCGGTGGTCAACAAACGATCGCCAACCTGCAGGTCGACGTTCAACGGCAAGTTGGGTAAAGCCAAGCGGGTGGCATCACCCGTGCCATAGGCTATTGATTTAACCCCATTTCTTGACACTTCAATGGGCAGCGCATGGTTTGGATCGGTGATCAGGATGGCAAACGCACCACCGGGGCCCACCGCGCTAATTTGGCCAACTACACCCAACACGTCGATCAAACCATCGCCGCGCGCCAAACCGGCCTCAGTGCCGCGATCAAGCAATAATCGATGGCGAAACGGATCCAGATCCAAGTCGACCAAGCGCACCAAAGTGCCAGCCGCCGCATCCAGCGCCGTGGCCTGCACCAGCGCCAGTACGCGCGCCTGCGCGTCGCCCTCCGAGCGCCGTTGGTAGAGTTCGGTCTGGGTGATCAACAAGGCATCACGCAGCGCGCGGTTCTCGTCGGCCAGCGCGTTGCGATCACGAAAGGACAATTGCAGCCGGTCGATGGTGGCTGACGGCAATGCGGCCAGCCAATACACCGGCGCGGTCAGAATCAGCGCGCGCTCACGGACAGCGATCAAAAACCCGCGCTGGCGATCGGCCAGCATCAGCATGATCGCCAGCGCGAGCAGTACCACCAATTTTAAGGTCCCCGGCCGACCGCCAGCAAACAGCGGGGCCTGGGGATTACTGCTCGGGGCCATCATGCCGCGGCGATCCTGACTTCATCCAAGAATCAATCGTTGGCGAACAAATCGGCCCCGTGTTCGTCGATTAGCTCCAGCGCCCGGCCACCACCGCGCGCCACGCAGGTCAGTGGGTCGTCGGCGATATGCACGTGCAAACCGGTGATCTCACTGATCAATTTGTCGATATCGCGGAGCAGCGCGCCACCACCGGTGAGCACGATGCCACGCTCGGCAACGTCCGAGCACAGCTCCGGCGGCGTTTGTTCGAGCGCGATCTTCACCGCGCTGCAAATGCCGGCCAGCGGCTCATGCAGGGCTTCCAGCATCTCGTTGGAGTTGATCGTGATATTGCGCGGCACACCTTCCGCCAAATTGCGGCCCGAGACCTCAAGTTCGCGCACCTCGCTAGACGGATATGCACAACCCACTTCGATCTTGATGCGTTCGGCAGTGGCCTCGCCGATCAAAGTGCCGTGATTACGACGCACGTAATTGATGATCGCTTCGTCGAATTTATCGCCACCGATGCGCACCGAATTGGAATAGACGATGCCGTTCAGCGAAATCACCGCCACTTCCGAGGTGCCACCGCCGATGTCGATGACCATCGCGCCACGCGCTTCATGAATCGGAATTCCAGCGCCAATCGCCGCCGCCATCGGTTCTTCGATCAGGAACACATCCCGCGCACCGGCCGCTTCAGCTGAATCACGAATGGCGCGGCGCTCGACCTGCGTGGAACCGCACGGCACGCAAACCAGCACCCGAGGACTGGGGCGAAACAAGCGATTGGGATGCACTTTGCGAATAAAGTGCTGCAACATCGCCTCGGTCATTGTGAAGTCAGCGATCACGCCATCTTTCAGCGGCCGCACCGTCATGATGTTGCCCGGCGTGCGGCCGAGCATGCGCTTGGCCTCGGAGCCCACCGCGGCCACCGAGCGCGGGCCACCAGGACCACGATCTTGACGAATCGATACGACCGATGGCTCATTCAGCACGATGCCCTGGCCACGCACGTAGATCAACGTATTTGCAGTGCCAAGATCTATCGATAAATCGGTCGAAAACAAACCACGCAGTTGCTTGAATCCAAACATGGGAATCCTGATAGAAACGGGACGCTCGGGATCATCGATCCAAGCGGGCAGCCGTTATTAAAGCCGGGTGAGACGCGTTTGCCCTGCAAATCCGGGCGCGCGGACAATCAAGAAAAGACAGCCGCGGAATCTAACAAGTGCCAGCCAGAGCGAACAAGCTAAATGCTCGCAAGTTGCGGGCAGTTGCACGGCATTTGTCCAATTCAAGGGGCGGCAGCGGTTAATTCGTCATGGGAAGCGAGCGAAGCTCGGCGCGGCGGGAAGCAATCCGGTTGCTCTGCGCCTCCATATGGATCGCCAGGGCCCAGATCGCCTGCGGCCCTGGTTCCGGACGAAAGCGTGCGAGCAGGTCGACAACGATCGACGCGTCGACCACCACAATTTGCTCATGCAGCATCGCGCTCTTCGCGGACCAGATGTGCTG
>CAZLSB010000034.1:1639-9127 GCA_964561825.1 uncultured Xanthomonas sp. | reverse complement strand
GGAGTTCGGACTCCGACGGCAACGCAGCGAGGCGCAGCAAATGTTCGAGGATCAGGTTACTCAAACTACTTCCGGCCATCGCCGCACGAGCCTTGAGCAGGCGATGGATAGGGTCGGGGACCTTGCGTACCTGAATCATGACGGACATCGGCTGGACTTCGTTTGGTGTCGCGCACAGTCTAACCTGTGCGCCACTTGCGAAATTGCGAGCTCGCCCTGAACGTGGTTAGTCCGACGCTGATCATTGGTTTGCGCTGATGGGGGACGTTTTCGCAAATCTGGCGGGAAGCGCGTTCAACCCTCTCCACTGCCCCGCGCGGTGTCGCTTTCTAGCAACTCAGCCGCGCGTTCTGGTCGTAGACTGCTGCCTCCCAAACCCGCCGCCCCGCGTGGGGATGATCAATCGATGACTCTCGAACTCGCCTTGTTGCGTGATGCGCCTTCCGATGCTGATCCGGCCTTGCTGCGTCTGGCTGAGCACTACTCTCGTGATGAGGCCGAAGCGGTCGCTGATTTGTTGCGCATCGCGCAAATGGATGCGGATCTGAAGACGCGTATCCATGACACCGCCGCCGATTTGGTCAAGCGCGTGCGTGCGCGCAAGGCCGATCAAACGGCGGTCGAATCGTTCATGCGCGAGTACGATCTGTCCAGCGAAGAAGGGGTGATGCTGATGTGCGTCGCCGAGGCGCTATTGCGTATTCCGGATGCCGAGACCGCTGATAAGTTGATTTCCGACAAACTCGGTGATGCCGATTGGACCTCGCACGCCGGCAAGAGCAATAGCCTGCTGGTCAATGCCGGCACCTGGGGTTTGATGCTGACCGGCAAACTGGTGCGCATCGCAGAGGATACCAAGCGCAACTTTTTCGGCGCTTTCAAACGCTTGCTCGGGCGTTCCGGAGAGCCGGTGATTCGCCTTGCCGTACGCCAAGCGATGCGCATCATGGGCCACCAGTTTGTGATGGGCCGCACTATCGAAGAAGCCCTGCAGCGCGCGCGCGACAAGGATCAGCGCGGCTATCGGCATTCCTACGACATGCTCGGTGAGTCGGCGTTGACGTCAGCGGATGCTGATCGTTATCAACAAAGTTATCGCGATGCCATTTTGTCTTTAGGTCGCAGCGGGCCGTTCACCGATATTGTGTCGGCGCCGAGTATCTCGGTGAAACTATCGGCTTTGCATCCGCGCTATGAGCGCGGCAAACGGGCGCGCGTGCTGCGCGAACTCACCCCGCGGGTATTGGAGCTAGCGCAGCTGGCGCGCGCCCAGGGCATCCCGATGACCATCGACGCCGAAGAGGCCGATAGGCTGGAGCTGTCGCTGGAACTCGTTGCACGCGTGCATTGCGATCCTTCGCTAGAGGGCTGGCAAGGATTTGGACTGGCGCTGCAGTCCTACCAAAAACGCGCGGTCGGTGCGATTGATTGGCTGGCGGACATGGCCCGCAAGAGTGGTCGCCGGTTGAACGTGCGTCTGGTCAAGGGCGCCTACTGGGATAGCGAGGTCAAACGCGCGCAGATCGACGGCCACACCGGTTATCCCGTTTACACACGCAAAGCCAATACCGATTTGTCGTACTTGGCGTGCGCGCGCCGCATGCTGGCGCACGGCGAGGTTTTTTATCCGCAATTTGCGACCCACAACGCGCACACGATTGCGGCGATTTTCCATCTGGCGCAAGGCCAGCCCTTTGAGTATCAGCGTCTGCATGGCATGGGCGCCGATTTGTACGCAGAGGTGCTGCCGGCCGAGCGCCTGAACGCTGCGTGCCGCATTTACGCGCCGGTCGGCAGCCACGAAGATCTGTTGCCTTATCTGGTGCGGCGCTTGTTGGAAAACGGTGCAAACACCTCCTTTGTGAATCGTATTGTCGATGACAGTGTGCCCATTGATGAATTGATCCCGCATCCAAACGATGTGGTCGCCGCGACCGAGCCCAAAGCCCATCCGCGCATCCCGTTGCCGCTCAATTTGTACGGCGATCGACAAAACTCGCGGGGCATCAATTTGGCGCAGGAGCGTGAGCTGCTGGCGCTGATTGCCGAATCGTCCACGCTGCGCTTTGGTGCCTTGCACGCATTGCCGCTGGTGCCAGGCGCCAGCAGTGGCGCTTTGCCACAACCGATCAGCGATCCAGCCGATCGCCGCCGGGTGATTGGCGACTGGGTTGCCGCCGATGCCGCGCTGGTCGAAAAAGCCCTGCAAAACGCCAGCGCCGCGCAGCCGGGCTGGGACGCCATAGCGGTCGAACGGCGCGCGCAAATGCTCGAACGCACGGCCGATTTGTTGGAAGCCCAACGCGCCGAATTGATCGCCTTGTGTACCCGTGAAGCGGGCAAAACGATCTCCGATGGTGTCGCCGAAGTGCGTGAAGCGGTTGATTTTTGTCGCTACTACGCCCAATGCGCACGCCGCGAATTTGCGCCAAAAACGCTGCCGGGTCCAACTGGCGAATCCAACCAATTGTTCTTACACGGACGCGGCATTTTTGTCTGCATCAGCCCTTGGAACTTCCCGTTGGCGATTTTTGCCGGTCAAGTGGCAGCCGCTTTGGTCGCCGGCAATACGGTGATCGCCAAACCGGCCGAGCAGACCAATCTGATCGCCTATCGCGCCACCCAGTTATTCCATGAGGCCGGCATTCCCACCGAGGTGCTGCAATTGTTGCCCGGCGATGGCGCGACCGTCGGCGCGCGGCTGACCGCCGATCCGCGCGTGGCGGGCGTGGCGTTCACCGGCTCCACCGAAACCGCGCGCTTGATCAATCGCGCGCTGGCCAATCGGGATGCGCCGATTGCTACGCTGATCGCCGAGACCGGCGGTCAGAACGCACTGATCGCCGACTCTTCCGCGCTGCCTGAACAATTGGTCAAAGACGCGATGTCCGGCGCCTTTGGCTCGGCCGGCCAGCGCTGTTCGGCGACCCGCATCTTGTTTGTGCAAGAAGATGTGGCCGATCGCACGCTGGTCTTATTGGCGGGCGCCATGGACGAATGGACGGTCGGCGATCCGGGTTTGTTTGCCACCGATGTCGGCCCGGTCATCGATGACGGCGCCCGACAAATCCTGCTGGACCACGCCAAACGCATGCAAAGCGATGGCAAGTTGATCAACAGCATGAGCTTGGATGAAACGCACACGCATGGCTGTTTCTTCGCGCCGTGTGCTTATGAGATCGATTCGCTCAAACGCTTGCCGCGCGAGATCTTTGGGCCGGTATTGCATGTGATTCGCTACAAAGCGCGCGATTTGGATCGGGTCATCGATGAGATCAATGCCAGCGGTTATGGCCTGACCTTGGGCATCCACAGCCGTATCGACAGCACCATCGACCATATCCAAAAGCGCATCCGCGCCGGCAACTGTTATGTCAACCGCAACATGATCGGCGCGGTGGTTGGCGTGCAACCCTTTGGCGGCGAGGGTCTGTCTGGCACCGGCCCGAAAGCTGGCGGCCCACACTACCTGCACCGTTTCACCACCGAGCGCACGCTGACCATCAACACCGCCGCGGTGGGCGGCAACGCAACCCTGTTGGCCCAGGCGGTTTAACCTAAGCCGGACGAGCCGGAACCAAACACACAAAAGTCTTCGCATGATTTGTCAAGACTGAACTGGTTAGTGACTAGCAGCCTGTCGGGCTTTGCGCGTGAGATGCGTTGTGAGGCTGGACGGCTGCAAGGCGCGGCGCGCAGGCAATGGCTCCTCCATGCCTGAGCGTCGCAGCGCAGACGCCGTCCAGCGCACTCGCGAGGAAAGCCCTAGGTTTAATAAAGGCATCGGCGCAGCGCCCTGCGTTGATCGCATGGCGCTGATCGCTTTCCGTGTTTTTGCTGAGGAGCGCAGGCCGCGTGGTCTTTCCAGCAGCCCTGGACGATGCGAAACTGCCCACCATTGCCAATTGCGGGCTTAGCCATGTACCAGCGTCTATGGGTCTTAGTTTCCACCCTATTGCTGAGCGCCTGTGCGCTCACGCCGCAGCAGCCAAGCGCGCTGGCGCCCATTAAAGATCCACGGGCGGTGCCAATCGGCGACATCATGGCGACCATTTACACCTATCCCACCGGGCGTTTTGATCCACGTTGGTTGAATGCGGCGCGCCTGCAGGACAGCAAGATCGTCGAGCGTCTGCCCTTCGGTGATTTTCAACACATGAAGGGTCGCAAAGCGCTGAATCCGAATGGATTTACGCCGCTGGGGCCACAGCCGCTGGAAAACGGCACAGATCGCAATGCGGGGCGTATCAACGATATTGTGGTCAGCGCCGCACCGTTGACGGCCGGCGATACCAATAGCTACCGCGCGTTTGTCGCCAGTGACGGCGGCGGCGTTTGGCGTAGCGACAACTGTTGCTCGGCGGCGACCACCTTCACGCCGGTGACCGACGATCCCGATATCGAATCCATTGCGATCGGCGATTTACAGATTGATCCCAACAACGCCAATGTGATCTACGCCGGCACCGGCGATTTGCGTTTTGGTTCCTGGTCCTTTGGCGCGGCCGGTTTGCTGAAAAGCATCGATGGTGGCGATAGTTGGCAGGTCTTGGGTCGTGAGGTCTTTGTGCCGAACTATCCGGCCGCGTTGTCAGCCTTTTCGCAATATCAGGCGGTCGGCAAGGTCGTGGTTGATCCTAACGATTCCAACAAGGTGGTCGTTGGCACCAAAACTGGCCTGTATTTCTCCTACGACGCCGGCAATTCCTGGGCTGGGCCGTGTTTGAGCAACCCCTATGGACCCAACAGTGGCAATCCCCATCGACAAGACATCACCGGCCTGTTGGCGCTGAACTTCAGCGGCAGCACCCTGTTGTATGCGGCGGTCGGTACCCGCGGCAGCGCCACGCCGGTGCAGCCGGATTTGGATAACAACGGCGCCAATGGCATTTACCGAGTGGCCATGCCCGGCGCCGGTTGCCCGGCCAACTGGCAATTGATCTCACGAGCCGATAACGGCTGGCCGGCCAATACCGGCACCGGTATTTCGTTTGGGCCGATCGGTCGGGTGGAATTGGCCGCGGCACCGCAGGACCCGAATGTGCTGTACGCCGAAGCCATTGACCCGCAGAGCTTTGCGATTCTCGGCGTATGGCGCAGCGGTGATGCTGGCAATAGCTGGCAACAGCGCGCCACGCCGGCTAATTTCACCGGCTGTGAACCCGGCACGCAAAATTGGTACAACGCCGGCATCACGGTTTCCCCTACCAATGTCAACGATGTGGTGTTGAGCGCCTGGTGGGTGTACCGCTCCACCGATGGCGCGGCCAGTTTTCAAAACCAAGTGTGCGCGAACAATCAAAGCACGGTGCACATCGATCAACATGCGCGCGCGTTTGTCGGTGGCGATCCCAATCGTTTGCTGATTGGCAACGATGGCGGCGTCTATTACAGCGGCGAGGCAACGCTGCCGATGCCGCGCTACACGCCGTTAAATGACTCGATCAACAGTATCGAGTTCTATTCGGGCGATCTGGTCGGCAATTTTGTCGATGCCGACCCGCGCGTCGTGATCGCCGGCGCGCAAGACAATGGCACTTCGGTGCTCCTTCAGTTTGGCGGGGAAGCCAGAACCGATGTGTGGCGCAGCGCCTTCGGCGGCGACGGCATTACCACGCGGATTGAGCCGGTTTTTGGCCAGCGCGTGTATATGTCCAGCCAACGTGGCAATGTCGTCGCCAGCATTAACGGCGCCAACGCACCAGAGCAGAACGCCAGCGGCGCCTGGGGGCCGGGCGAAACCAGCGGCGATCGCAAAAGTTTCCTGATGCCCTTTGATTTGTACAAGTTTGGCGACAGCAGCGTCGCCGACAGTGGCTGCGGCGGCCCACAGGGCTGCAACCATTTGATCGCCGGCACCTTTCGCGTATGGGAAAGCACCAACGGCGCTACTGGAGCCAGCGCCGCTGCACGCTGGCGCGTGATTAGCCCCGATTTGACCAAAAACACGCTGATTGTCGGCACGGATAATCGTTCGGTCATTCAATCGATGCGTTTTGCCGTATCGACGCGCAGCACCGCGATTGTCGGCACCCTGGATGGCAATGTTTGGTACGGTTTTGGTTTGGCCACCGCCACCCCAACCTGGGCCAATGTGACCGGTGCCAACAGGGTATTGCCCAATCGTCCCATTCTGGGTGTGGCTACCGATCCGATTAACCCATTGATTGGCTATGCGGCGGTTGCCGGGTTTGGCGCCAATACGCCGACCACGCCGGGCCATATTTATCAAGTGCGCTGCACCGCGAACTGCGCCAACTTTGAATGGCGCGATGTCAGCGGCAATTTACCGGATGTGCCAGCCAATACGGTGGTCGTCAATCCGTGGCTGCCCAAACAGGTTTTCCTAGGCACCGATTGGGGTTTGTACTACACCGACAATATCGACGCGGTTGCGCCGATTTGGCAGCGCTTTCTGGGGCTGCCGCGGGCGATGGTTTGGGACATCGCAATTGATCGCGGTTTCACCACGCTGGCGGTGTTCACCCGCTCGCGCGGTGCCTGGGTGTGGCCGCTGCCACGCGCGGCTAGCCAGCCAAACCTGACCGGATTGTGGACCGCACCCGGCGAAGAGGGTTGGGGCGTCAGCATGGCGCACCAAGGCACGGTACTGGCGCCGGCCTGGTACACCTATGATGGCAATGGGCGTCCGGCCTGGATGTTGATCTCCGGCGCAGCGCGGCAAACCGATGGCAGTTACGTCGGCGATATTTTTCGCTTCACCGGCACCCCATTCGCGCAAATCAACGGCGCGACCGCCAACAATCCGGGGGTGTTAGTCGGCAATGCGCGATTCACCAGCCTGGATAACGGTCAAATGCGCTTTGACTATGTGGTCGACGCGGTCAGCCAAAGCAAAACGCTGTCGCGCGTAGCACCGGGCCCGATTCCGGCCTGTCAATTCGTCGAAGGCAGTCGCAGTGGCGCCAACAACCACACCGATTTATGGTGGAACGCCAGCGAATCAGGCTGGGGCATGCACCTGACCGAAGCCGGCAAGCTGATTTTTGCGGCGTGGTACACCTACGCTAGCGACGGCAAACCCATGTGGTTGACCAGCGTGCTGCAAAAACAAGCCGATGGCGTGTTCCGCGGCCCGTTAAACCGGCCCACCATCGGCACCCCGTTCCTGCAGATCAACGGCGGCTTGGCAACCAGTTTCCCGGTGCCGGAAGTCGGCAGCGCATCCTTGAGTTTCAGCGACGGCGCGCGCGCCAATTTCAGTTACACGCTAGACGGCGTCACCCAGCAAAAGGCGATTGAGCGCTTGGTGTACTCGGGGCCGACACAAACCGTCTGCCAATGAGTGGAGCAAGGCCCAGTTTGCACCCGCTGTTGGTCTTGCGCAAGCACGCTCGCGCGCGGTGAGTGCTCCGGAAAAAACACCGAATCCCAAATCGCGAGCAAGCAACCCCGGGCCGGCAGGACGTAGGTCACGTTGGCCCAATGGGCCTACGTGACGGTGCGCCGAAGTCGCGTAGCCGGCGG
>CAZLSB010000034.1:0-1539 GCA_964561825.1 uncultured Xanthomonas sp. | reverse complement strand
CGCTCACATTCCATCTTTGACAAGCTCATGATGTGCACCTCGTCTGGACCGTCGGCAATGCGCAGCGAACGCGCGCCAGCGTAGGCTTGGCCGAGGAAACTGTCCTGACATAAGCCGGCGCCGCCGTGGATCTGGATGGCCCGGTCAATCACTTGACAGGCCATGCGTGGCACCACAATTTTGATCATCGCAACCCGATCGCGGGCGCCGCGGGTGCCGAGTTTGTCCAGCGTCCAGGCGGTCGACAAGGTCAACAAACGCGCTTGTTCGATCTCGCAGCGACTTAAGGCAATCGCTTCTTGCGCCATGCCGTGCCGGGCAATCGGATGTCCAAAGACGATGCGCGATTTGGCGCGTGCCACCATCGCTTCCAGCGCGCGTTCGGCCAGTCCAATCAGGCGCATGCAATGGTGCACACGACCTGGCCCCAAACGCCCTTGGGCGATTTCAAAACCGCGGCCTTCGCCAAAAATCAGATTGCCCAGTGGTACCCGCACATCCTCAAAAGCCACCTCGGCGTGACCATTGGGCGCGTCATCGTAACCAAAAACGCTTAAGGGACGAACAATCCGCACGCCCGGCGCATCGCGTGGCACGATCACCATGGACTGCCGCGAATGTGCCTTGGCTTCTGGGTTAGTTTCGCCCATCACAATGAAGAACTTGCAACGCGCATCAATGGCGCCGGTGGTCCACCATTTACGACCACTAATTCGATAATGATCGCCTTCCCGCAAAATACGACAGCGAATATTGGTCGCATCCGATGAGGCCACGTCCGGCTCGGTCATCGCAAAACCAGAGCGAATTTCGCCCGCCAACAAGGGATCCAACCATTGGCGCTTTTGGAATTCGTTGCCGTACAAATGCAACACTTCCATATTGCCGGTATCCGGCGCCGAACAATTAAACACCTCTGAGGCGATTAACGATCGCCCCATCAGTTCGGCCAAACGCGCGTAATCAAGGTTACTGAGGCCGGCGCCATGCCGATTATCGGGCAAAAACAAATTCCACAAACCGGCCGCGCGCGCTTTGCGCTTCATGTCCTCCATCACCGCCGGCGTGATCCAGCGCTGGCCCGGCTGCTCAATGGCAGCGTGGTACTCGCGTTCGCCGGGCTCCACTACCTCGCGCAAGAAAACGCTCAAACGTTCACGAATTTCCTGGCCACGCGCCGACAAATCAAACATGGGCAAATCCTTGGAATTGACTGAGTAGAAGGCTAAGCCCGAAGGGCCACCCAGCGCGAGCCCAAGCCACCTATCGTTCATCCTTACACGACGTTCCGCCCGTTTCGGGAACAAAGCCAGCCAAAGCCGAGCGCATCCTCGCCCGGCTACGGGTTAGCATCGCGCCCCTATGGCCAAAATCATCGCTGTCACTAACCAAAAAGGCGGGGTCGGCAAGACCACCACCTGCGTCAATCTGGCGGCCGCCTTGGCCGAGACCAAACGGCGCGTGCTGCTTATCGATTTCGACCCACAAGGCCACGCGACGATGGGCTCCGGGCTGGCTAAAAAAGAGGCCAAACCCTCC
>CAZLSB010000033.1:0-23023 GCA_964561825.1 uncultured Xanthomonas sp. | reverse complement strand
CAACGCTGAAAAAAATGCATTAAAATCATTTGCTTGCGGTATGTTTGGTGAGAGCGAAAGCCAGCAATGGCTTAGCTACTCGACTAGAAACATCAGTTTGCCCCGGAGCGCAAGGTTTGCGCGGGTGGTGTGGAGCTGACGCCGCGCAGCACCAACCAGCCCGCCGCCAGTGACAAGCCCGCCCCTAGCGCGGCGCCCGCGAATGCTAACCACCAGGGTGGCGAATAGCTGATTTGAAAAACGCGCTCGGCCAAAGCCCAACCGGTGATCAGCGCCGCGAGTCCACCAAAGCCACCGCCCAAGGCACCAACGCTGCCAACTTCCAACCACAGCGTGCGCTGTAGCGTTTGCCTGGATGCGCCAAGGCTGCGCCACAAGGCGCTCTCAAAACGCCGTGCGCCGGCGCTGACCGCCAACGCAGCTAGCAATACGCAGGCCGCCGCCGCCAGCGCACACCAGAAAATCGCCTGCAAACTGCGGATTACCGCATCGACCACGTTCAAGATACGCGTCAACAGCGCGTCAACATCGATCAGCGTCACATTCGGAAACTCGCGCAGCAAAGGACCCAATTGGCGCGCTTGATCGGCGTCGGTACGAATGCTGGTCACCGAGGTACTTTCCAGGTCGGCAACCGTGGAGGGTTTGTAGAGCAGGAAAAAATTCACCCGAAACGAGTCCCAATCTACGCTGCGAATACTGCTGACTCGCGCTTCGATACGCCGATCGCCCACGCTGATGGTCAATTGATCGTTCAATCCCAAGTTGAAGATTTTGGCAAAGTTCTCTGCCAGCGACACTTCTGGGCCGTCGCCCCACCATTGCCCGGCGACCAACTTGTTGGCTTCCGGCAACTGCTCGCTCCAACTCAAGTTGAGATTGCCATCCAGGAACCGCCCGGCGCGTGGATCGGGGAATCGTTCTGCGTTGGCGGCTGCACCGTTAATGGCGATTAAGCGCCCCACTGCGAACGGAAATAGCATCGGATCGGCAACGCCGATCGCCTGCAGCCGGGTCCGAATCGGTTCCACCTGCTCTGGCAGAATATTGAGCAGAAAACGATTCGGCGTATCAGCACTCAAACCTTGACGCCATTGTTTAACCAAGTCGCCAGCGACCACGCCGAGCAGCAATACGGCAGCCAAGGCCAAGGCCAGCGAAACCGATGACAGCAGCGTGGTAGCCGGTCTTGCGGTGATTTGCCGCAGCGCCTGGCGCACCACAAAGCTGCTGCCTGGCGTGCGTTTGCGCAGCACTTTCAGCAATAGCCACATGACCAAGGCCAGAACCAGTGCCAAAACGCTCATGCCGGCCAACGCAATCAGTCCCAGCTTGCCTTCGCCGGTGAGCAGCCAGACCGCCATCGTTAACACGCCCAGCGCCACCGGATACGCCAGCCATTCGCGCCAGCCCAGCCCTTCGTCGTTCTGCCGTAACAAGCTTGACGGCGGGGTGGCGACCAAGCGCGACAGCGCCGGGAAGGTGAAACTCAAGTAGGCCAATACACCCACCAACGCGCCGAGCATGGCCGCATTTGGCCCCGGTGCCGGCAAGGCTTCGGCAAACAAGGCGCCCACGCCGAGCGCGATCAATGCCTGCAGCACATAGCCCAAGGCGACACCCGCGGCGATGGCCGGCAAACCGTACACACCCAAGGTGGCGCCGAGTTGCAGCAAAATGCGGCGGCGTGACAGTCCAAAACAGCGCAACTGCGCGACCACTTCACGACGCGCCTCGGTATAACGACGCGCGGTGAGCGCAATCGCCAATGCCGCCAGCCACAGCACCGCCAATGCGGCCAAACCAAAAAAGGCGCGCGTTTGTCTAGCCACTTCCGCCAATTGTTGCTCGGCATCTCGCGCCAGCGTCAGTCGCACCGATTGCAGCTGCGGTTTCACGATGTCGGCATAGCGCTCGACGCTGGCGCCGTTTCCGGCGATCAAGATGCGATGAAACGCCCGACTGGCCGGGCCCAACAAGCCTAAGCGCGCGACGTCCACATCACGCAATAAAGCGCGTGGCGCTAAGGTTAGGAAACTTCCAGCCCCTTCAGGATCTTCGGTCAACACGCCGGCAATCCGCAGTTGGGCGTTGCCAATTTCAATTTGCGTGCCCACCGCCGCGCCGAGCGCCGTCAAAGCGCGGCCGTCCAGATACACATCGCCAGGATCAGGCGCGGCCGCCGGCGTGCCGCTGCTGAGTGCATCCGGTGCGAGCTTCAGCCGGCCGCGCAGCGGATAGTCTGCGGCGACGGCTTTGATCTCGACCAGCACGCTGGCTTCACCGGCAAACAACACCGTAGGGAAGGCGACGACCGCTGAGGTAGTCAGCCCAGCGGCGCGCGCCGGGACGAGTAGCGTGTCCGGGATGGGCTGGCGTGACGATAACACCGCGTCGCCACCGATCAGTTCGCCACTGCGCGCCGACAGCGCGCGCTCCACACGATCACTGAAGGCCAACACGCCGGTCGCGGCAGCGACGGCGACCAACAACGCCGCCAGCACCGGTTTTAACTCGGCAGCGCGCCACTCACGCCGCGCATGGCGCAGCAAGGTCAGGACGGCACTCATGCGACCCTGCGCCCCGCTTCCAGTCGAATCTGATTCTGGCAGCGCGCCGCCAAACGCAGATCGTGGGTGACCAAAACCAAACTGGTGCCACTATCGCGATTGATCTCAAACAGCAAATCGGCGATGCGTAACCCGGTGAGTTGGTCCAGATTGCCGGTGGGTTCGTCGGCAAATAACAACTTGGGGCCGATCGCAAAAGCACGCGCCAGCGCGACGCGCTGTTGCTCGCCACCCGATAGCTGCCTGGGTAAGTGGTCAAGTCGCTGACTCAAGCCCACGCGCTCCAACGCGGCGCGCGCGCGGGGCAAAGCGTTGGCGCTGCCGGCCAATTCCAACGGCGCCGCGACGTTCTCCAGTGCGGTGAAACTGGGCAGCAAGTGAAAGGCCTGAAACACAAATCCCACGCGTCCGAGTCGTAATGCGGCCCGACCGTCTTCGCTGAGACCTGTCAAAGGCTTTCCGAACAGTTGAATGGTGCCGGCGGTGGGTTCATCCAAGCCGGCTAACAACGATAACAAGGTGGTTTTGCCCGATCCAGATTCACCGACGATCGCCAATGATTCGCCCGCTGCCAGCTGAACGTTGATCGAGTCCAGCACACTGAGTTCACCGGCTGCAGTCATCACCTGTTTGCTAATGTGCTGCGCATCTATTACGGCTTCGGTGGTTAGGCTCATGTGGCAAATCCTGTTAGCAGTGGTCATCTACAGTTGCAGTTCGATGTTCTGTGCCGCACAACCAAGCACCATTTTGGTGCTGGGCGACAGCCTGAGCGCGGCGCACAACATTCCAATTGATCAAGGTTGGGTGCATTTGCTGGATCGCAAGCTGTCCGAAAGTCATCCGGGGCAATGGCGCATCGTCAATGCCAGCATCAGTGGCGAAACCACCGCCGGCGGACTGACCCGCTTGCCAGCCGCGTTGCTAACCCACCGACCCACCTGGGTATTGATTGAACTGGGCGCCAATGATGGGCTACGTGGTCTGCAGATTTCGTCTATGCGCGGCAATTTGCAGCGCATGATTGAGTTGGCACAGGCTGCCGGGGCCAAGGTTGGCTTGATCGGAATTGAACTGCCGGGCAACTATGGAGAAGCCTATCGAAGCCGCTTCAGAGCGGTGTATGCCGATTTGGCGGCGCAGCGGAAGGCGCCGTTATTGCCTTTTCTGTTGGCGAATATCGCCGGTGATCTGCGCAATTTCCAAGAAGACCAAGTGCACCCGACCGCTGCCGTGCAAGGGCAAATTCGCGACCACGTTGCGCAGTGGCTGGTGCCGCTGCTGTAGAGCTCAGCGCGCTGCCTCAATCGACGATCCGCTGACCTTGCCATCGTAGGTGCAATCAAAACCGGCCGCGTCCTCGGTAATCGACCAACGTTCCTCTTGCTCTTGTCCATTGCGTTTGGTGTAGCTCACCGTGACGCCAAATTGCTCCGGCAGTTCATGGCGTTGGATGAACGCGATGATTTCACCACCGGTCAGCAAGGTCGGATGCGTTTCGTCGATGAAATGCATGCGATCTTGGAAATGCCAGTACATGGACACGCCCCAAATTTGCGCGCCGGAGTTCTTCAAGACCAGTACGATGGCCGAATCGCCCATCGAACTCTCTGGCCGCAAGAACAAACGCGGGTCATCCAGCCCATACATAAAGTCAGGCATCTGCTCGGTTTGACTGGTACCACGACTGGTTTGGCGCGCAATTTTCAGCATTTGCTCGCGCTGCAGGCGAATTTCCTCACGTTGCATGGCCAATTCGCGGGTTTGCGCCTGCATTCCCTGCCATAACAACACCAGCGCCAAAACGGTCGCCATGCTGCCAAAAGTCGCTGCGGCGGTGGCAATCGAATAACCAGTGGCAGTCTGACCAGCAAACGCTCCCACCACGACGGCCAATGCAAAGCCGGCGCCGACCCATTGATTGGTGCTGAGCATGCCGTTTCCCCCTTTGATTTCATGCATCACATCGTGGCATGTCCGTCGCACGCTTGAAACCCCCGCAGCCGCACGCGCATCGCTGATTGACATTTGCCTGTCGATTTCGGCTGGCGCCCGCTTAGGGCGACCATTAACATGCGGCTAATGCACTATGCCCTTTGGATACTGGTTCTTTTCTTCGTTGCCACGACGAGAGATGCGTTCGCCTTTAACCAAGTCGAACCTTATTTCGAGTCGGTCGGCGATGCCGAGACCATTCCTGATAACAATGTGTCGGCGCTCGCTCAAGATAAAGTCGGGTTCTTGTGGATAGGCACACCTGATGGCTTAATTCGTTACGATGGCTATCGCTTTCGCGCGTACCGAAGCACTAACAATGATGCCTTGGGTTCCGGGAGCGATTTTGTCCGTTCGATGTTGGTCGCCCGTGACGGCAGATTGTGGGTCGGAACCAATGCGGACGGCGTTTCGGTCGTGGAGCCGATCAGCGGTGCTATCGAACGTATCCGCGCGTCAAACAGCGAGCTGCCAGGATTATCGAACGCCACGGTACGCGCGCTGGCCGAAGATAAACGTGGCGCAATCTGGATTGGCACCCGCGAAGGTTTGGACTATTGGGAGCCGCGGACCGGTCAAATCCGCCAGCACCGGCAGCGCCTGGGCAGCTCAACCAGCGCAGCTGACGAGCACATCACCGCGCTCATGGTGGATGCGCAAGGTGTACTTTGGGTTGGAAGTTTGGGTGGATTGAGCTTTCGGCGTAGTCCAGATGATGCGTTTTCGCGCTTTGAGGCGAGTGACGAAAACAGTCCCAATTTGCACGATGAACAAGTGCAGAGCCTGCTTGAACTGAGCAACGGGTCGATCATCATCGGCACCGCGCGCAGCGGCAGTTTTGCGCTGGATCCGCGGCGCGCCGAGCTGCAGCACATTCCGGTGGGTACGGATACCAAAGCCATCCAACCTGCCGTCATGAGCCTGCTGGAACCCAAACCTGGATTGCTCTGGCTGGGTGTATTTGGCGGCATCGACGTGGTGGACACCAAAAACATGCGCCTGCTGCGTCAAATTCGTCCTGACCCGTCGGTGGTGTCTAGCCTGGCTCATGATCAAGTCCGCACCATGCTGCGTGACCATTCTGGCCAGGTGTGGGTGGGCGGTTATGGCGGCGGACTGCAACGCCACGACCCCGGCAATGAGGCTATTGCGGTGCTCCGCCATAGCCCATCGCGCGCCGATTCTTTGAGTTCGCCGAGCATCAGCAGCGTTTTGGAACTGCGAGACGGCAACATTTGGGTGGGAACGCGTGGTAACGGGGTCGACGTTTGGAATCGCACTCGCGGCGTGATTGCGGGTTACAGACCCGCTCCGGATGATCCCAAGTCTCTGCGCAATGGCGTGATTTCCAGTTTGGCGCAGACCGCCAACGGTACCATCTTTGTGGGCAGTATCGACGGGTTACATCGCTTTGACGCCCAAACCCAGTCCTTCGCGCACTTTGGCGTAGAACAGGGATTACCTGATGTTTACGTGCGCAAACTGCTAGCCAGTCCAGCCGGCGAGTTATGGATAGGCACGGATGCAGGTTTGGCCTGGCTCGCGTCCGACGGCATCGTACACAGCGTCACCGCAACCGACGGCGCAAACCTGCGAATCGATATCAATGCGCTAGAGCTTGCGCCCGATGGCCAAGTCTGGGTGGGTAGCTCAGCCGGCTTGTATGCGGTGGCGCCAAACACGCGCACCTTATCGGCCAAAGCGCTGAACTTGGCCGATGGCACTGGGCTGGGCCAACTCAGCATGCTTGGCCTATTAGTCGATCACACCGGACAGCTGTGGGCGGATACACCGGTTGGTTTGTATCGCGTTCGTATGTCCGGCCCTGATGCTGTTGTTCTGGAGCCGGTAAGCAGCCGACTCGGCAAGACGGGTCAGCCTTTTGGCGCCAACCTATTGGAGGACCAGCAAGGGCGGATCTGGAGTCAGGGTTTTGTCTACGATCCGCGCGCTGATTCCTTGTATGAATTAGGCCGCGCGGATGGCGCCGATTTTGGCACCGCGTGGTTTCGCGCCTACACCAAAACCAGCGATCAAATGCTGCTATTTGGTGGCAGCAAAGGACTCATGGTCGTCGATCCGACGCGTTTTAGGCGCTGGGACTTCAAGCCGCAGTTGGTCGTCACTGAGGCTAAAGTCGGTAGCGAGCTGGTCGTGTTGAACTTGGCGGGTGAAGGTTTCTCAGTTTCACCAGAGCAACGCGGATTTAGCGTCGAATTTTCAGCATTGGACTTCACTGCGCCGCAGCTTAATCGCTACGAATATCAACTAGAAGGTTTCGATTCGCAGTGGGTAGCTACCGATGCGAGCCGACGGGTTGCCAGTTACAATAGTTTGAGTCCGGGATCCTATGTGTTGCGGATTCGCGGCAGCGGCCGAACGGGCAATATGTCCCCGCATGAATTGGCGATTCCCGTGCGCATCATTCCGGCCTATTGGCAAACGTGGTGGTTCATGTGCGCGGTGTTCGGAATTTTGGTCGCGGCGTCGATCATTATCTTACGCCTGAATGCACGGCGTATCCGGCATCGCGCCGAGCAGCTTGAACGCATTGTCGCGCAGCGCACTGGCGAGCTCACTTTAGCCAAAGAAGGCGCGGAGGTCGCGTTGGAACAGCTACGCAGCGCTCAAATAGAACTGGTTGCGCGCGAAAAAATGGCATCCTTGGGTCAGTTGGTCGCTGGAGTGGCACATGAAATTAATACACCGCTCGGCGTCGCACTAACTGCGTCATCCTATTTGAATGAACGTAGCGAAGAATTACGGCGAACGCTGGAATCCGGTCGTATGCAACGCAGCGAATTAGCCGCGTTTATGGATTCAACGCGCGAAGCATCCGGAATAATCCATCAAAACTTAGCCCGAGCGGCAGAGCTAGTGCGTAGTTTCAAACAGGTATCAGTAGATCGCAGCAGCGATGATCGGCGCCATTTTAACTTGCGCGATAGTTTACGTGCCGTGGTCAGCAGTATGGAATTGACCTGGAAACGACGTCCAATCAGTTTGGAACTGGACTGTGATGACCTAATCGAACTCGATAGCTTTCCTGGCGCATTGGGACAGGTGATGACCAATATGATTCAAAACGCGCTACTGCACGCATTCGACGATTTGCGTGCCGGTAATATGCGAATTAGCGCGTCGCTCAGCAACGAGCAAAATGTCAAGATCAGTTTTGAAGATAATGGCAACGGTATCGGCGCTGGCGAGTTGGCGCGAATATTTGAACCGTTCTACACCACGCGACGCTCACAAGGCGGCAGCGGTCTGGGCTTGCACATCGTCTACAACCTAGTCACGGTGAAATTAGGTGGACGCATTGAGGCGCATAGCGAGCCTGGAATTGGCATGCGGTTTGTACTGACTGTTCCGCTGCGCGCGCCGTAGAGCGGTGCCGCTTTTCGTGGGTTTGAACCCAGCAGCCTGTCGGACTTTAAAGTCCGATAGGCTGCTAGAAAACTCAGTTGAACGCGTTCCATCTGTACTCAATCCGCAGTCGGCTTGGCCGCAGCGCGGGCATTACTGCCAAGCTGCGACACACAGTGCGGTAAGCGATCCAACGAACACCGTCAGCACCAATTGCAGCAAGCCATTTGCGGCTAACACGACACGCAGATCACCCGGTGCATTAAACGGGTGTTCGTGTTCAGGTTCGTCGAAGTACATCATCTTGATGACGCGCAAGTAGTAAAACGCACCTACCACGGCCATGACCACCGCAACCACCGCCAGCCACATCCACCCCGCATCAATCGCTGCTTGCAGCACATACAGCTTGGAGAAAAACCCGACCAAGGGTGGCAAGCCGGCGAGCGAAGCCATAATCAACAGCATCAGAAAGGCAAACCAAGGGTGGCGTTGGTTCAGACCCTTGAAATCTTCGATACGATCGGCCTCGAAACCGGCACTCGAAAGGGCGATGATCATGCCGAACGCACCGGTGGTCATCAACGCATAAGTGATCGCATAAAACATCGCAGCCGCCATACCATCATTGGTGCCGCTCATAATGCCAAGTAACACAAACCCGACGTGGGAAATGGTCGAATAGGCGAGCATGCGTTTCAGATTGGTTTGGGCAATTGCGCCTAAGTTGCCGACGATCAGTGACATCAATGCCATGAAGCCGAGCATTTGTGACCAGTCGCGAACCAAAGGTTCCAAGCCTTCATTGAGTAAACGGAAAGCCATACCGACGGCGGCCAGTTTCGGCGCAGCGGCCAAAAACAGGGTTACTGCGGTTGGCGCACCTTGATAGACATCCGGCACCCACATGTGGAAGGGTACTGCGCCGAATTTGAATCCAATGCCAACTACAATAAATACCACCGCAAACGCAAGTATGACTTTAGGCTGATCGCCAGACGCCAATCGCGTGGCGATTTCGGCTAAGTCCAAGCTGCCAGTCAGGCCATAAAGCATCGACATGCCATACAGCAGAAGCCCAGAGGCGAGCGAGCCGAGCACAAAATACTTCATCGCCGATTCGGAAGCGACCGGAGAATCGCGATCTAAGGCTACCATTGAATAAATGGACAGCGCCATCAACTCCAAGCCCAAATAAATGGTCAGGAGGTTGCCGCCGGAGATCAAAATACACATACCAAGCACTGAAAACAGTGCCAAGGAGTAGTACTCTGAAACAAATAGTTTGTGAATGCGCAGATAATACTTCGCATAAACGAAAACAATGGCAGTACTCAGATAAACAAATAATTTTAGAATATCGCCCACGCCATCTCGAATGAACATGCCGCCGAGCGCCACGGTGCGCTCTGCTACATTGAAATCACGCAGAGTCAAGATGGCCGTAAAAATCAGGGTCAAGGTGGCCAAAAAATGCACCAAACCACGGCGCTTTTCACTAATATAAAGCCCGGCGATCAGAATGATCAAGGTCATGCCAAGCAAAAATAACTCGGGTAACAGCGGCAATAAATCGTTCCAGGATTGAATCATGGTCTTTCCGTCCTCAACCCTAGATGCCGATCAGTTTGCTGGTGGTCATATGCTGTAGCAGCGCTTCAACGCTGGTCTGCATGACATCCACCAAGGGCTGCGGCCACAGGCCGATCAGCAACACAAAAAAGGCGAGTGTGCTCATGACTATCCACTCGCGCGCGTTTAAATCGGTCAACTCAGCTACGTGTTTATTGGCGATATCCCCAAAAATGACGCGCTTAACCAACCATAAGGTGTAGGCAGCGCCAATAATCAAAGTGAGCCCAGCCAGCGCCGCCACGCCCAAGCTCACCTTCACCGCGGCTAGAATCACCATAAATTCACCGACAAAACCGCTGGTGCCAGGCAAGCCGCTGTTCGCCATCGCAAAAAACACCATGAACGTGGCAAACCAAGGCATCGTGTTGACCACGCCGCCGTAATCAGAGATCTGTCGCGAATGCATGCGGTCATACAAAACACCGACAGCGCCGAACATCGCGGCTGAGATGAATCCATGTGAAATCATTTGCACCATCGCACCTTGCACGCCCAACGCAGCGCTGTCGGCGGCGTTTTTGTCGAGCACCAACGCGAATGCAATGAACAGGCCCAGCGTAACGAATCCCATATGGCTGATCGACGAATAGGCGATCAGTTTTTTCATATCTTCTTGTGCCAACGCCACGAAACCAATGTAGACGACGGCAATCAAGGACATCGTAATGATTAACCAAGCGTATTCGGCTGCCGCATCAGGCGCGATTGGCATCGAAAAGCGCAGGAATCCGTAACCACCCACTTTCAACATTACCGCGGCCAATACCATCGAACCACCGGTCGGTGCTTCAACGTGGGCATCTGGTAACCAGGTATGCACCGGCCACATCGGAATCTTCACTGCAAATGCGGCCAGAAAGGCAAAAAACAACCATGTCTGCTCGGTCATATTCAGCGTCATTGCTTGCATATCTGCCAGTTGGAAGCTCTGGCCTTTGAGATAGAGGTAAATCAATCCCAGCAACATGAATACCGAGCCGAGAAAGGTATACAGAAAAAACTTCAACGTGGCGTAAACGCGGCGTGGGCCACCCCAGATACCAATGATAATAAACATCGGTATCAACATGCCCTCAAAGAAAACGTAGAATAACAAGGCATCCTGCGCCGCAAAAACACCATTCATCAATCCGGCGAGCGCTAGAAATGCGGCGACGTATTGGCTGGGTTTGTATTCGATAACTTGCCAGCCGGCGATGAGTACTAAAACCGTAATGATAGAAGTCAGCACCAAGAGTGGCAGACTGAATCCATCGATTCCCAGATGGTATTCGACGTTGAATGAGCTAATCCAAGGCGTACGTTCAACAAATTGCATCGCGCTGGTTGCAGTGTCAAAATTGGCCCACAACGGAATGCACAAGGCTAGTGTCGCCAATGAAACCACCAAGGCCAGCCATTTGGCGGCACCGGCATTGCGGTCTCCGGTAATCAGCACGGCGACTGCACCAGCAATCGGTAGCCAGACAAGTAAGGAGAGTAAAGGCCAGTCGGCGAACATGGTTTTTTAATTTCTCGTCGATGTGTGACGTGGATGCGGTAGTGCGCGTAGGCAGTGCAGACGGTCTGTCGCGATCACCGCAGCAACGCAAACGCGCCAATGATGACGATCAATCCAAGGATCATCATGAAAGCGTAGTGATACAAATAACCGGACTGCAGTTTGCGTACCGCGTAAGCGAGTTTCGACACCGTGTTCGCCGCGCCATCGACCAGCATGCCATCGATCAAGGTCTGATCGCCTACACGCCAGAAGAAACGCCCCAAGCGAACGCTGCCGCGCGCAAACACCGCCTGATAGAACTCATCAAAACCGTATTTGCGTTCCAAGATCCGGTGGACTGGCCCCAGCGCTTGCTGAATCCGGTCGGCCAAGCTGGGATTGAACAAGTAGATGTAGGTCGCAAAACCAGCGCCAGCTAACGCCAGCCAAACGGGCAGGGTGATGAATCCATGCAGTGCAAACGCTATGGGTCCGTGTTCGAATTCGTGTGCCATTGCGGCTAGCGGTTCGCGTCCCTCGGCCAAGAAAATCGCGCCGTCAAAAAAATGGCCGAATAACATCGGTCCAGCCGCGAGCGCACCAATCACAATGGACGGAATGGCTAGCAAGATGAGCGGCAAAGTGACCACCCACGGAGTTTCGTGTGGTTTGTGATCGCCGTGGCCGTGTTCGTCGTGGTGCGCGTGATGCCCGTGGTGGTCATGCCCAAAGCGCTCTTTGCCGTGGAACGCGAGGTACAACATGCGGAAGGAATAGAAGGCAGTCACCGCCACGCCGATTAGCAAGCTGTAATACGCAAAGGTGGCGCCTGGGCGGTCGGCATGTTCGACGGCAATCAAAATGGCGTCTTTCGAATAAAAACCACTGGTGCCAGGGAAGCCCATCAGGGCCAGCGTTCCCGCCCAAGCGGTAATGAAGGTAATTGGCATGTATTTGCGCAAGCCGCCCATGCGGCGCAGGTCTTGCTCGTGGTGCATCGCGATGATGACTGAACCCGCACCAAGGAAAAGCAGCGCTTTGAAAAAAGCGTGGGTCATTAGATGAAATATCGCCGCTGAATATGCGGATGCGCCGAGCGCGACGGTCATATAACCCAGCTGCGATAGGGTCGAATAGGCGACTACGCGCTTGATATCGTTTTGCACGATGCCAATAAGGCCCATGAACAGCGCGGTAATTGAACCTATGACCAAAATAGTTGATAGCGCGGTTTCCGAGAGTTCAAACAGTGGCGACATGCGTGCCACCATGAAAATACCGGCAGTGACCATGGTAGCTGCGTGGATGAGCGCGGAAATGGGCGTCGGGCCTTCCATCGAATCGGGCAGCCAAACATGCAGCGGTACCTGGGCACTTTTGCCCATCGCACCCACAAACAGTAACAAGCAGATCAGTGTCGGCACTGCCCATTCAACTGTGCCATATGGATTGAAGGTTTGTCCGACCAAACTCGGTGCCGCTTTGAAAACGGTGGCGTAATCCAAGCTGCCCAAATAGGCCAAGACCAGGCCAATACCGAGCAGAAAGCCAAAATCGCCTACGCGGTTGACCAAGAAGGCTTTCAAATTAGCGAAAATTGCGGTGGGTCGTTTGTACCAAAAACCGATCAGCAGGTACGAAACCAAGCCCACTGCTTCCCAACCGAAGAATAGTTGCATGAAGTTGTTGCTCATCACCAACATCAGCATGGCGAAGGTGAAAAGCGAGATGTAGGCGAAGAAGCGCTGGTAGCCTGAATCTTCGTGCATGTAGCCAATCGTATAAATGTGGACCATCAACGATACCGAGGTCACCACGACCATCATGGTTGCCGTGAGCGCGTCGACCAAAAAGCCCACTTCGGCCTTAATTGAGCCAATTTCAAACCAAGTGTATATCGATAGATTAACCGCAGGGTGAGCGTCAAAGGCGATGAGTTTGAAAATATAAGCGCTCAGCGCAGCACTCACCGCGACGCCGAGAATGGTTACAATGTGAGCGCCACTGCGCCCAATCTGGCGGCCGAAAAAACCAGCGAGGATTGCGCCAAGCAAGGGTGCCAGCGCGGTCGTGAGCAGCAGAGTCTTGGTAATCACCGGGCTCAGCCCCTCATGGTATCGAGTTCGGCGACATTGATCGTGCGCCGGTTTCGGAATACAACCACTAGGATCGCCAAGCCAATCGCGGCTTCGGCGGCGGCAACCGTCAAAATGAAGAACACAAAAACTTGGCCAGCCATATCGTCAAGGTAACGCGAGAACGCGATGAAATTCATATTGACGCTGAGCAGCATCAACTCAATGGCCATCAGTAATATAATCAGATTCTTGCGATTGATGAAAATACCAGCAACGCTAATACAAAACAAAATGGCCGCGAGAATCAACCAGTAGGAGAGAGGAATCATGCTCATGCGCCGTGACCGTCCTTAGATTCACTCGCCATTTTAATCACGCGTAAACGATCGCCTTTGCGCACCTGGGTTTGTTTGTTGATGTCCTGCGTTTTAAGCCCTTCCCGACGGCGGTGAGTCAGCGCTATTGCGGCAACAATCGCGACTAGCAGAATGACCCCTGCAATTTCAAATGGATAGACGTATTCGGTGTACAGCAATCGCCCCAGCGCTTCAGTGTTGCTGCCTTCCACAACTGCTGCCGGCGCAGCAAAGTTATCGAAACCAAAATGACGGCTGCCGAGCACGGCAATCATTTGTGCAGCCATGATCACTGCAACAACGATTCCGACAGGTAAATAGCGGGCGAAGCCTTCGCGCATGGGAGCGACGTTGATGTCGAGCATCATCACCACGAATAAAAACAACACCATCACCGCGCCCACATAAACCAGAATTAAGGTGATGCCGAGAAACTCGGCGCGCAGTAAAATCCAAAGCATTGCGCTGGTGAAAAACGTGAGGACCAGGCACATCGCGGCGTGGACCGGATTGCGCACGGTGACCACCGCGCCTGCAGCCAGCACCAATAACGTGGATAGTGCGAAGAATAGAATCAGCTCATAGTTCATGAGAGGTCTTCAGCGGAAGGGCGCGTCTTGCGCGCGAGCGGCAGCGATTTCATTCTCGAATCGATCACCGATGGCGAGCAATTGTTCTTTGTTGACCACATTCTCACCGCGGCGCTCGAAGTGGTACTCAAGAATTCCGGTTTCCACGATGGAATCTACTGGGCAGGATTCTTCGCAAAAGCCGCAGAATATGCACTTGAACAAATCGATGTCGTAGCGTGTCGTACGACGACTGCCATCAGCGCGTTGTTCGGAGTCAATGGTAATGGCCAAAGCTGGACATACCGCTTCGCATAACTTGCATGCGATGCATCGTTCTTCACCGTTTGGATAGCGACGCAAAGCGTGCAGACCGCGAAAGCGATTGGACTTTGGCGCTTTTTCTTCGGGGTAACGCAATGTGTATTTAGGCCTGAAAAAGTAGCGCCCGGTCAGCGATAGGCCAACCAACAGCTCCTTTAGCATCAAGCTCTTGAAGTAATGACTAATGGCGCTCATGGCTATCTTTCTCTCGGTGATTATACGCCGCGTTCGACAACTTTGCCGACCACCAGGACTGCGATAACCGCAATCCAAACAATAGTGATCGGGATAAACACTTTCCAGCCGAGACGCATGATTTGGTCATAGCGATAACGCGGGAAAGTGGCGCGGAACCACAGAAAACAAAACATGAAGAAGAAGGCTTTGGAAAATATCCAAATGAAACTGGGTGCGCCCAAAGGACCATCGATCCAGCCTTGAAACGGCGATAACCAGCCGCCGAGAAACAGGATGGCGGCCAAAAAGCTGATCAGGATCATGTTGGCGTATTCGGCTAGGAAGAACACCGCGAACGCGGCTCCTGAATACTCCACATGGAAACCCGCGACGATTTCCGATTCACCCTCGGCTACGTCAAATGGCGCTCGATTGGTTTCTGCCACGCCGGAAATGACATAAATCACAAACAGGGGCAACAACGGCAACCAGAACCACTCGAAGAATCCGGCGTTACCTGCTTGTGCGAGTACGATCTTTTCGACGTTTAGGCTACCGGCGGCGATAACCACCCCGACCAGTGCAAATCCCATCGCAATTTCGTAAGACACAATCTGTGCTGCGGAGCGCATCGCGCCTAAGAAAGCGTATTTGGAGTTCGACGCCCATCCTGCCAGGATCACTCCGTATACACCCAGCGAGGTCATCGCCAATAGGTACAACAAGCCTGCGTCAATTTGCGAAAGCGCGATGCCTTCGTCGAATGACACCACTGCCCAAGCGGCAAAGGCCGGTGCCAAAGTCAACAGCGGTGCAATCAGGTACAGGGTGCGATCGGCGTTGGTCGGAATGACCAGCTCTTTGAAGAGCATTTTGGTGGTATCAGCAAACGGCTGCAGCAACGCAAACGGACCGATTTCTGTCGGGCCGAGACGTACTTGCATAAAACCGATGACTTTGCGCTCGGCCAAAGTGTAGAAGGCCACGCCGATGATCAAAGGGACGCTGATCAACAAAATCTTGAACAAGGTCCATAAGACTAAGAAGAGATCATCCATGGCTCACCCGCTCAATCTGGATGCGTTGGCCAGTGACGGGCAGTGCCGCCGTGTGTGCATAAGCTGATGGCACCCGGCAGACGCCGCGTGGCACTTCGTCTGTTGCAATGCAACGATAGCGCTGCCCGCCAATACTCACGGTGCCCGCGTGACCCAGCCCTAAGGCGAGCGCGTCTTCTGGGTGAATCCCTAACTCACCCGATTCGGCTATCACGGTGCTCTGCAATGCCGGAGAACGTCTTACTACGCCGTCTACGCGGTAGATGGACAGATAGCGTTGTACAACCAGTCCTTCGCCGTCGGCGATGGCCATAGGTGGATCTGTCGCTTGGGCACTTGCGACGGTGCCGCCGGTCAACAATGGCCGAACTTTCGCATGCACAGCGGCAAAATCCACTTCGTTGAAACTGGCCAGACCTAGAGCCTCCCCGAGTGCGCGCAGTACGCGCCAACCGGCGCGCGCTTCTCCCGGTAATTTGGCGCCGGCGGCACACGATTGCACCGTGCCATCAACATTGACATAGGAGCCATCAATTTCCGGCGGCAGACCGATCGGCAACATGACCGTTGCATGGTTGTCAAACGCAGGATTTGTAAAAGCACTAAACGCGAGCACGAAATCTGCACTGCCAATGGCGCGCCCAGCCGCTTTTCCGTCAGCGCAGTCTTCTGGGACTTCGCTGCCATAGAGGACATAGGCCTTGCGTGGGGTGCCGGTCAACTCCCAAGCATTGGCGCCTTGAACAACCTGCGACGCGCCCGGACCACGATGCGGCACACAGCCTACCCGCCATGCCGCCGCGCTGTTGGCGCCACTGGGCATCTCATCAAAGGCGCTATTGCTGTGGTCGGCGATAAAGCGAGCGATTCGACGTAAAACGGACGCAGCTGGATGACGCAGCGCGTGGTCGCCAAAAAGCACCCGCGAGGCTTCACGCTCATTTAGGCTTTGAGCGATTGCCTGCGCCGCGGCTGCATGGCTACTATGTGCGGCCCAATCGTTAATCTCGCCGCTGCAATCGACACCACGCAACTGGGCGAGTGCACGAGCGACTGCGGCCAGATCGGCTATTTGCTGGGCTGGATCACCAATCAAGTCATGCGCCAGCTCAAAATGGTGATCGAACCCAAGTGGATTGATCGCATGAATGTGTGCACCGCGCTGCCAAGCTTGGCGAACACGATGGCCCAATAGGGGCGCGTCGTGGCGTGGATTGCTACCGATCAACAACACGGCGCGCGCACTACTGTATTGCGCCATTGGCGTAGCGAAGCTAGGCGCGATGGGCTGCGCGGCGTCGTCACTGAAATCCAATTGCTGCAAACGATGATCAATATGCGGTGAGCCTAGACCGCGCACCAAAGCCTGCACGAGGAACAGCTCCTCGGCGCTAAAATTGGCGCTCACCAGCGCGGCGATTTGTTCAGCGCCGTGTCTGGACAGCACAGCGCGTAGCCCGTCGGTGGCAGCCTTCAAACCCACGTCCCAGCTCACGTCGACCCACTTACCATCGCGCTTAATACGCGGTGCGGTAAGTCGATCTGCATGAGCCAAACCCTGATGACTATAGCGATCGCGGTCGGAGAGCCAATTTTCGTTGATGGCCTCGTTGTCGCGTGGAACAGTGCGCAGCACTTCGCCGCGGCGCAGGTGCAAGTACATATTGGAACCGAGCGCATCGTGGTAACCGATGGCCTCGCGGGCGATCAGTTCCCAGGGACGTGCGCGGAAGCGAAACACCTTATTGGTCAGTGCGCCAACTGGGCATAGGTCAATGATATTGCCAGACAGTTCAGAACGCAGCGACCGACCGATAAAGGTGCCGATTTCCATATGCTCGCCACGAAACATACCGCCAAGTTCGGTGGTGCCAGCAATGTCATCCATAAAACGCACGCAGCGAGTGCAATGGATGCAGCGCGTCATATCGGTGGCAACTAAAGGACCGAGATCCTCGTCAGGCACGCTGCGCTTACGTTCGCTAAAGCGAGATACCGAGCGACCGTAACCCATCGCCACGTCTTGCAATTCGCATTCACCGCCCTGATCACAAATTGGGCAGTCGAGCGGATGATTAACCAGCAGGAATTCCATTACATTGCGTTGGGAATCGAGTGCGCGTTTGCTGCGCGTATAGACCTTCATGCCTTCCATAATCGGAGTAGCACAGGCCGGCATCGGCTTAGGCGCTTTCTCAACGTCAACAAGACACATGCGACAGTTGGCGGCAATCGCCAGTTTATCGTGGTAACAAAAGCGCGGGATCTGGATGCCAACTTTATCGGCAGCCTGAATGATCATTGAGCCTTTCGGCGCTTGCATTTTCTGACCATCGATCTCGATATTGACCAAATCGGGAGCGGTTTGGCCGGTCGGCTGTGCGCTCATGCCGCGGCCCTCGTCGTATCGCCAACGATCGATCGCTTATGCGTCACGTAATATTCAAACTCCGGCCAGAACTGTTTCAACATGCCTTGTACCGGCCATGCAGCGGCTTCGCCAAATGCGCAGATCGTATGTCCTTCGATTTGTCCAGCAGCACTTTTCAACAAATGCAAATCGTCAAGTGTGCCTTTACCTTCGCTAATGCGCTTGAGCACTCGGTACATCCAACCGGTGCCTTCTCGACACGGCGTACATTGGCCGCAGGATTCGTGGTAATAGAAGCGCGAAATGCGGGTAAGTGCACGCACCATGCAGGTACTGTCATCCATGACAATGACGGCTCCTGACCCAAGGCCAGAACCCGCCTTCTGCAGGCTGTCAAAATCCATCGTAATGTCCATCATGACCGACGCCGGCAATACTGGCATTGATGAGCCGCCAGGAATCACACCCTTAAGCTTGCGCCCGTTGCGCAAACCGCCCGCCATCGCCAATAAATCGCGAAAAGGCGTGCCTAATGGCACTTCGAAATTGCCGGGTTTTTGCACGTGCCCAGACACTGAAAATATCTTCGGCCCACCGTTATTCGGCTTCCCAATCTGCAAGAACCATTCGGCGCCATTACGAATAATAGCCGGCACGGATGCAAAGGTTTCGGTGTTATTAATGGTGGTTGGCCGGCCATACAAGCCAAAGTTGGCGGGGAAGGGTGGTTTGAAACGCGGTTGACCCTTTTTCCCTTCCAACGATTCCATCAGCGCGGTTTCTTCGCCGCAGATATAGGCGCCAGCGCCAAGCGTTGCGTAAATATCGTAATCGAATCCGGAGCCTAGGATATTCTTGCCCAGCCAACCGTGTTGATAGGCCTCACGCAAGGCCGCATCAAAGTGTTCGAAGGGTTCGTTTTGAAACTCTCCGCGCATATAGTTGTAGCCCGCGGTGGCGCCCATCGCCCAGCCGCCAATAATCATGCCTTCGATTACGGCGTGCGGGTTGTAGCGCAGAATATCGCGGTCGTGACAGGTGCCCGGCTCGGATTCATCCGAATTACACAATATGTATTTGCTGCCCGGTGCCGTACGGGGCATAAAGCTCCACTTTAGTCCGGTGGGAAAGCCAGCGCCGCCGCGTCCACGCAGGGCCGATGCCTTGACGGTGTCAATCACCTTTTCCCGCGTCCAGCCTTCGCTGAATATCTTGCGCAGTGCCTGATAGCCACCGGATTTTAGGTAACTGTCGTAGCTCCACGGCTGTTCAAAGTGCAAGGTCGTGAAGCAGACGTTATGCGCCTGCGGCACCAGACCTAGTGGGTTCATCGGCTCCATCGGCGTCACTTCAAAGCGTCCAGAATGTGATCGGCTTTCTCAGGCGTCAGCTGTTCGTGAAAGTGGCCATCGACCCACATCATCGGTGCACGCACGCAACCGGCGAGGCACTCTTCTTCTTCGATGAGATGAATACGGCCGTCGGGCGTGCTTTCACCCGTGCTGATGCCCAGTTTGTGTTCAACGTGCTCGACCAGCGCCTCGGCGCCGTTCAGCCAGCACGAAATATTGGTACAGATCGAAACCTTGTGTCGGCCACAGGCGCCGATATGAAACAAAGAGTAAAAGGTCGCGACCTCGTAAGCCTGCGTCGTCGGAATGCCGAGGTAGCCGGCCACAGCGGCGATCAAATCTTCGGTCAGATGGCCTTGATTTTGGTCTTGTGCGATACGCAAACCAGCGAGCACCGCACTGCGACGACGGTCGGCTGGATATTTGGCCAACCAGACCTCAAGCTCGGCTCGGCTATCAGTGCTAAGCACCTCGTTAGGGTCGATAGCCCGCGGAATCGCTTGTAAATGGCGGGCCTTCATCGATCAATCTCTCCAAACACGATATCCAAGGTGCCAATCACCGCAACTACGTCCGGCAGCATATGGCCGCGGACGAGTTCATCCATCGCGGAAAGATGCACGAATCCTGGCGCGCGCAGTTTGACGCGGAAGGGCTTGTTGGCACCATCGGCAATGATATAAGCGCCAAATTCACCCTTGGGTGCTTCGACCGCGCAATACACCTCACCGGTCGGCACGCAATAGCCTTCCGTGAACAGTTTGAAGTGGTGTATGAGTGCTTCCATGTCGTCTTTCATCTCGACACGCGAAGGTGGCGCAACTTTGAAATTACGCAACATCACGTCGCCCGGGTTGACGCGCAGCCATTTTACGCATTGTTGGATGATGCTTGCGGACTGCCGCAGTTCCTCGACGCGCACGACATAGCGGTCATAACAATCGCCGTTGACGCCAACTGGAATGTCAAACTGCAATTGGTCGTATGCAGCATAGGGCTGCTTCTTGCGCAAGTCCCACGCGATTCCCGAACCACGCAGCATGGGGCCACTCATTCCCATCCGTAGCGCCATTTCTGGGGAAACCACGCCGATGTTGACCGTGCGTTGTTTCCAAATCCGGTTATCGGTGAGTAGCGTTTCGTACTCATCGATACGCTTGACGAAATCAGTGCAGAACGCCGCAAAGAAATCGAGCATGCTGCCTTCACGCCATTCGTTGCGGCGTTTCAAGTCAGCGCCCTTAGTCCAGCGGCTTTCTTTGTACTTTGGCATTTCATCAGGCAGATCACGGTAGACGCCGCCCGGTCGATAGTAGGCCGCGTGCATCCGTGTACCCGACACCGCTTCGTAGGCGTCCATCAGTTCCTCGCGCTCGCGGAATGCGTACAGGAAGACCGTCATCGCACCGAGATCCAGCGCGTTACTGCCCAACCACAATAGATGGCTGAGGATGCGCGTGACTTCGTCGAACATGGTGCGGATGTACTGCGCGCGAATCGGCGCTTCGACACCCAAAAGACGCTCAATAGCGCGCACGTAGGCGTGTTCATTGCACATCATCGACATATAGTCGAGGCGATCCATATAACCAATGGACTGGTTATACGGCTTTGATTCCGCTAATTTTTCCGTGCCACGATGGAGCAGTCCAACGTGCGGATCGGCGCGCACAACGGTCTCGCCATCGAGTTCCAACACCAAACGCAGCACACCATGCGCGGCCGGGTGCTGGGGGCCAAAGTTCATCGTGTAATTGCGGATTTCAGCCATTAGTTGTGACCGCCGGCTTCGTTTTGCGCCTGCAGATAGCGTGAATCTTCACGTATCACGCGGGGCACACCAACGCGGGGTTCAATCGATACCGGCTCATAGATCACTCGGCCTTTGTCCGGATCGTAACGAACTTCCACATTGCCAATCAGCGGGAAATCTTTGCGGAAAGGGTGGCCGATAAAACCATAGTCAGTAAGGATGCGGCGCAGGTCTGGATGTCCCTCAAAGACAATGCCAAACAAATCGAAAGCTTCGCGCTCAAACCAATTGGCGGCGCCCCACAATTCAGTCACCGACGGCACCACTGGCAGCCCATCGTCAGCGGCGAAATAGCGCATTCGCAAGCGCACGTTGTGTTCGATGGACAATAGGTGCACAACGGCTGCGAAACGATTGGGGATCCCCGCGGGCTTCGGGCGATTTTCCCAGGCAAATCGCCCAGGACCTTCACCTATCACGCCGCGACTGAAGCCTTGATCAGTCACCAAGTTGGTTTCCCACTCGTCTTGGCCGTAGGACAGATAATCAACACCGCACAAATCGATCAGCTGGCTAAAGCGAAATGCTTTGTCGTCGCGCAGCGTCTTGGCCACTTCCAGCACGTGGTCAAGGGCAACTTCGATCGTATATTGCCCGAGGGCTTCGCGCGTGCTCAATATCGCATCGCCAAAACGTGCCTGGATTTGTTCCAGCAGCGCATTGCGTAGGTCAGTCATGTCCTAGTCCGCTCGTCTTGCATATCGCACATCGTTCGCCTTGCTAGATGGATCAACGCGCAATGGTATTAGTGCGACGAATCTTCGCTTGTAATTGCAATATGGCGTAGACCAAAGCCTCAGCGGTTGGTGGACACCCAGGAACGTAAATGTCAACCGGTACAATGCGATCACAGCCGCGCACCACCGAATACGAATAATGATAATAACCACCACCGTTGGCGCACGAGCCCATAGAAATGACCCATTTTGGATCGGGCATCTGGTCGTAGACCTTGCGTAGGGCGGGTGCCATCTTATTGACCAGCGTGCCGGCGACAATCATCACGTCTGATTGTCGGGGACTGGGGCGAAACACCACGCCAAAGCGGTCAAGATCCAAGCGTGCCGCACCGGCATGCATCATTTCCACTGCGCAACAGGCCAGCCCGAAGGTCATCGGCCACATTGATCCAGTGCGCGCCCAATTGATCAATAAATCTGCCGAAGTGACGGCGAAACCACGCTGTATCAGGGGGTTATCGGCATCTGGGCGAAGAATGTCATCAACCGTGCCAATCGGCGTGGGGTTGTGAAAGATATCGCTCACTCCCATTCGAGCGCTCCCTTCTTCCATTCGTAAATGAAGCCAACAACCAAAAGGCCAAGAAATATGCCCATTGAGGCAATACCGGCCCAACCTAATTCATCTAGCACCACCGCCCAAGGAAAGAGAAAGGCGATTTCTAGATCGAAAATGATGAACAAGATCGCGACCAAGTAATAGCGCACATCAAACTTCATGCGCGCATCTTCGAAAGCCTCGAAGCCACATTCATAAGGCGAGAGTTTTTCTCCGCCCGGGCGATTAGGTCCCAACAACGAACCTAAAACCAATAAAGAAAGCCCTATCACCGTCGATACGATCAGGAACAGGCCTATGGGGAGGTACTGCTGCAGATCCATGCCCGAATGACTCCCGAAAAAAGCACTTGCCAATGAATCTTGACGCTCAAGCTGCGTTGATGAACGCAATAATTGAATCGTCGACCTCTGCCCGGTGCCTAATGACCCTGGTGCCGTCGGCATGGGGCCGGTCGGCGTTCGCGCCCGCACTCGAGCGCGTTTCAATTTGGTGCCGGCGGACGGACTCGAACCGTCACGGGTTGCCCCACTACCACCTCAAAGTAGCGTGTCTACCAATTCCACCACGTCGGCAT
>CAZLSB010000032.1:0-23195 GCA_964561825.1 uncultured Xanthomonas sp. | reverse complement strand
ATGTGGATCTGGCCAAAATGGCGGCATTTGGTGTGGATGCGCGCGATTTGCGCGCCGCGTTTAGCCGTGAGCATTTGTCGCTGCCCGGTGGCTTTGTGGTCGGTGAGCGCACCGAACAATTGCTAGAGCTCGATTTGGAATATCACCAGCCCGAAGTGCTCGGCGAATTGGTGGTGCGCTACACCAATCCCTTACCGGTGCGGCTGCGCGATATTGCGACGATTCGCGATGATTTGGCCGATTTCCGGCAGATCGCGCGGGTCAACGGCGAACCGGCAGTGGGCATTGGCATCGTCAAAGTCAGCAATGGCAATACGGTGGCCATCGTCGACGATGTTCTGGCGCGTCTGGAACGCGACATTGCGCCGCAATTGCCGGCCGGCATGACGCTCAAGGTAGTGGTCGATTCCTCGCAGCCGATCCGCGCGATCGTCGCCTCGCTGGAGGATCATCTGATCGAAGGCACCCTGTTGGCGGCGCTGGTGGTGTGGTTGTTTTTGCAGAGCATGCGTTCGACGCTGATCATTTCGCTGGCCATTCCGGTATCGCTACTGGGCGCGGTTGCGGTGATGTATTTCGCCGGTTACACCTTTAATACGATGACCTTGTTGGCACTGTTACTGCTGATCGGCGTGGTGGTCGACGATGCCATCGTGGTGTTAGAGAACATCCACCGCCACCTGGAGTTTGATCGCGATCTAGCACGTGAGGCCAGCGCGGATGGATCGCCGGTCACGGCGCACGCCGCATCGGCGCGCACGCTGGCGGCCATTCGTGGCAGCAACGAAGTGGTATTTGCGGTCACCGCCGCCAGTTTGACCTTGGTTAGCATCTTTGCCGCGGTGATTTTTTTGGGCGGCATCATCGGGCGGTTTTTCGAATCCTTCGCGGTGGTGGTCACCGTCGGCGTGGTGGTGTCCTTGTTGGTATCGCTGACGTTGACGCCAATGCTGTGCTCACGATTCCTCACCGTCGGTGAGCATCACGGCCGCGTCAGTGCGCCGGTGATGGCGTTTTTCACCCGTATGGACGCCAGCTATTCGCGTCTGGTCGATTGGGCGCTGGCGTATCGTTGGTGGGTGGTGGGCTTGGGTCTGACGGTCGTGCTGGCCTCCGGTTTGATCCTCGGTCGGATTGGCGGTGAGTTCTCGCCGCAGCCCGACGACGGTCGATTTGTGGTCAGCTTTCGCACCCCGCTAGGCTCATCCATCACGCAGACCGATGAAGGCCTGCGCGCGGTCGAAAAAGCCTTGAAAGAGACCCCTGAGGTGGCGCGTATGTTTACCGCGATCGGCTTGGGTGATTTGGGTCAGGTCAACCGTGGCATTGCGTCGGTCACTCTGGTGCCGCGCGCCGATCGGCAACGTTCGCAATCACAGGTGATCAACGATTTGCGCGCGCGGCTGGCCGATATTCCCGGTTTGAAGGCCTTTGTGTCGCCGCCGCCCACCGTCGGTGGTGGCAATAGTCGCGGCGAACCGCTGCAGTTCAACGTCAGCGGACCGGAGCTGGAACAAGTGGCCAGCGCTAGCCAAGCGCTGTTTGCGAAATTGCAGCAGCGCCCTGAACTGGGTCGCGTGGATCTGGACTTGCAGCTTGATCTGCCCACTTTGCGACTCAGTGTTGATCGCACGCGCGCCGCGGCAGCGGGATTGGCGAGCGTGGATATCGCCAGTTCGCTCAATGTGTTGGCCGGTGGTTTGGATGTGGCAAAGTTTTCCGACGATCCAGGCGATGGCGAGCGTTATGACATTCGTCTGAAAGCCGCGCCCGGCCAAATCACCGCAGCGGAGGATTTGAAGCGTATTTACCTGCGCAGCAGCAATGGCGCGATGGTGCGCTTGGATACCGTTGCCGCGCTGACACCGACGCTAGGCCCGGCGGCTATCACCCGTTACGACCTCAAGTACTCGGCCAATTTTTACGCCACGCCGACCGGCATCACGCTCAGCGAAGCGGTCGATCTGATGCGCGAGGACGCCGCCGCGCTGTTGCCGGTCGGCTATGAAGTGAAACTGATGGCCCAAGCGCGTGAGTTCGAAAAAACCCTCGGTTACATCCAGTTTTCATTCATTTTGGCGGTGGCATTGGTGTACATCGTGCTGGCCAGCCAATTCAATTCGATGATCCAGCCACTCATCGTGATGGTCGCGCAACCCTTGGCGATCATCGGCGGCTTGTTAGCATTGTGGATCACCGGGCATACGCTGAACATTTATTCGATGATCGGCTTGGTTCTGTTGATGGGTTTGGTCGCCAAGAACTCGATCCTGTTGGTCGATCTGGCCAATCAATTGCGTGAAGAGGGCTACAGCATCGACGCGGCGATTCGCAAAGCCTGCCCGCAGCGTCTGCGCCCCGTATTGATGACCTCGTTAACGGTGATTTTGGCCTTGTTACCGGCGTCCTTGGGCGTCGGCGCTGGCGCAGACGTCAACGCGCCGCTGGCGGTCGCGGTGATTGGCGGTATGGTCAGCTCCACACTGCTGACATTGCTGGTGGTACCGAGCGTGTATTCCCTGGTTGAGCGCGCGCTGGCTCGCGAGCCTGCGGTCAGTGCACAGTAGGGAGTTTCACTGGGTGCCGCGGGCCAACGGGCGGCCGCGAACTTTAAAGAGCGCAACGCGGTCCATAGGTGGGTTGCGGGCTAGAATGCACCGATGTATCTCGATTTCTATGGCCTCTCCGAGGCACCGTTTTCGATCACCCCTGATCCGCGCTTTGTCTATTTGAGCGAGCGTCATCGGGATGGTCTCGCGCACCTGCTCTACGGCGTTGGCCAGGGCGGATCGGGCGGTTTTGTGCAGCTGACCGGCGAAGTGGGCACTGGCAAAACCACACTGTGCCGTTTGCTGCTCGAACAATTACCGGAAAAAACCCGCGTTGCCTTGTTGCTCAATCCGCTGCTCAGCCCGGTCGAGTTGCTGGAAACGATCTGCGAAGAATTGCGCATCGATATCAGCGACGCCCACGGCAGCTTAAAAACGCTGACCGATCGGCTCAATGCGTATTTACTGCACGCCCATGCATCCGGCGAGCGCGTCGTGGTCATCATTGACGAGGCGCAAAACCTGTCGGTTTCGGCACTCGAACAGGTGCGCTTGCTGACCAATCTGGAAACCGCGACGCAAAAGTTGTTACAGATCATCTTGTTGGGGCAGCCAGAGCTGCGCGATTTGTTGGATCGCCAGGAGCTTCGTCAACTGGCGCAACGCATCACCGCGCGCTACCACCTGACCCCGTTAGACGGCGAAGAAACTGAAATTTACGTGCGCCATCGTCTGCATGTGGCGGGCAGTGAGCGCCTGCCGTTCACGCGACTTGCCTTGCGCACCGTGCACAAGCGCTCCGGCGGTGTGCCACGCCTGATCAACATCATCGCCGATCGCGCCTTGGTCGCCGGCTACGCTCGTTCGCTCGATAGCGTGAATGAACGGGTCATTGATGAAGCTGCCGATGAAGCGCTATTTGGTGGCTCGCGTCGGCGCCGCCGGCTGTGGCTGGGTTTAGCGGCCGGCGTGATGCTGGTCGCGTTGTCGCTGGCAGCTTGGCAATGGTCACGCGTGCCGGATGGCTCGCTTGAGGCCAACGCAACAGCTGCGCCTGCAGCTCCAACAGAAGCGCCCGATCAGGCACTGAAACGCTTGTTAGCGGGCCATGATGAGACCGACATGCAGCCCTGGGCGCAACTTGCGCAACTATGGCAATGGCCCGCTGGGCCTGAGCAGTTGGCCAAGCTCAGTGAATGCGCTGGCCGCATCGTCGGCGGGGTGAATTGTCTGCGCGGCTCAGGTCCGTTGGGGCGATTGCGCGCCTTGGGCCGGCCGGTGATCTTGCGTTTGCGCACCGAAACGGGCTTTGCATCGGCACTTTTGCTGGGTATGGATGAACACAGTGTGCGCATAGCGCTGTCTGGCGAGACCCTGAGCGTACCGCGGTCCTTGATTGAGCTACATTGGTTAGGCGACTATCGTGTGCTGTGGCGAGCACCCGATTGGGTGCCCGCTACCCTGCGTGCTGGCGACAAGGGTCCCGGTGTCATTTGGCTGCGCGAGCGATTGGCCAGCGCGGAGGCCCAAGAAGGCCTGGATGGTTCGATTGGACAGGGTGATGAATTCGATAATGATTTGGAGCGACGCTTACGTCGATTGCAAATTCGCTTAGGCCTGATCGCGGACGGCATCGCCGGCCCCGAAACACAGATGGCCTTGGCCAGTTTTGATGTCGAAGGTCCGCGACTTGCGCGCCTGGAACTGCCACGAGGTTGATGTATGTCACTGATTCTTGACGCGCTAAAAAAATCCGAAGCTGAGCGTAACCGCGGGCTGCCGCCGGGCTTGTACGCCCACCATCGGACGCCCAAGCGCACTAGGCGTACCCCGTGGGTGGCGGGTGCCGGCGCTGTCTTGTTGGTCGCCGGTCTGTCGGGTGGCTGGCTGATGTTGGCCCGCGGACGCACCGTACCTGCGGTTCCGGCCAATACGCTGGCTAACGTCGACCGGACGGACGTGGTTGCGGGATTTGCACCGGCCGATAGTGCGCCGCCGCAAGTGGACAATGGCGCGGTAAATTTTGCGCAAACGGGCACAATGAGTAACGAAGCCCGCAGCTTGGGAGGATTATCGGGCGACGGTCGTGGCATGAGTGTCAGCGGCGGTGGTTTGCCAGTCCCCAAACGGGCCGGATTGTTCACCCCAACCCTGACGCCGCAGCCGACCTTGGTGCAAGCACCTGCCGCCGACAAGCCGCCCGTGAGTGCAGCGCCGCCTGCAGCCGCACAATCGGTCGCCGCCGCGCCCGTGGCACCCAAACCGCCGCAGATTGCCGCAGTACCTGTCGCGCCGCCGCCCACGGTTGCGATGGTCGCTGAACCGGTCAAACCTGAGCCCGTTGCGGTGCCGACGCCGGCCGCCGTTGCGGTTGTCCCGGCGCCCGCTCCGGCAGCGCCAGCGCCCGCTGCAGCAGCGCCAGCGCCTGCTCCGCCGGTGGTAGAGCCCATCGCCGTGATTACCGAGCCTGCGCCGCCGGCCAAACCGGAAGAAGTGCTGCCGATGGTGTTCCAGTTGCCGTACGCCACCCGCAAAGATTTGCCGAAGCTCGAAATGTCGATGCACGTCTACAGCCCGATCCGCGCAGAGCGTTTCGTGGTGCTCAACGGCAAGCGTCTGACACTGGACATGCCGCCGCCGGGCCCGGATCTGGCCTTGCTGGAAATCCTCAGTGACGGCGCAGTATTTGAGTTCCGCGGTCAGCGTTTTGTGCTGCCGCGCCAGACGTATTGATCCTGGAAACCTCAGTTATCGCTCCTCGAAAGCCATCATGTTTGTTCGCGTAGATGAAAAGCCCAAGCGCCGCTGGCGCTGGGCAACGCCGGCACTGGTCGCCAGTTGCCTGATCATTGCCGTTTGGCAGGCCTTGATGTTGCCCGCCGAGCGCTACGCTTTGCTGCAAAGCTGGGGAATGGTGCCATCGGAACTGCGCTTGGATTTCTCGGCCTTGATCGGCGGCCCGGGTTTGCGCTTGTTCAGTGCCTTGTTCGTGCATGCCGATTGGACGCATTTGTTCGGTAATCTATTGTTTCTCACGCTGTTTGGTGCCGGCGTGGAGCGCTCTTTAGGATCGATTCGACTGTTAATCCTATTTTTGGTCGCTGGCGCCGCGGCTAATTTGTTTGCCGCATTGATGTCACCGTTAATCAACGCGCCGATCATCGGCTCTAGCGGCGCGGTTTCGGCGCTGATCGGCGCTTATGTGCTGTTGTTCCCCACCTCACATCTGGGCGTCATTTTGCCGCTGGGTATGTATTTTCAACTGGTGCGCGTGCCCGCCATCCATTTGATTGGCATTTGGTTGTTGTTCCAAGTGCTGGAAACGCTGGGCTCGCGCTCGGGCGCGGTTGCGTGGTGGGCGCATGTGTTTGGCTTCGTCAATGGTTTGTTCCTGGCGCTGACCTTGCGGCCCTGGCTGTATCGGCGCGACGCGCGTTTGGTATGAGCTAGCAGCCTCTGTCGGGCTTTGCGCGTGAGATGCGTAATCCGAGAGTGAGTAGAAAACCATCGCCAAAAGGACTTCCGGCGCACTCGCGAGGAAAGCCCGACAGGCTGCTAGCATCGACGCCTTGGTCAAATCTTAGGTTCAGCGCATGTCTATTCGATGGTTTAGAGAGCACACGCCGCGCCTGGGCGCGCGTGTTTTTGTGGACGAATCGGCGCAGGTCATTGGCAAAGTGGATTTGGCCGAAGATGTATCGATCTGGCCAATGGCGGTGCTGCGCGGCGACGTTAACCACATTTCGATCGGCGCGCGTACCAATATTCAAGACAACTCGGTACTGCATGTTACGCACGATGGCCGCTATACGCCCGGTGGATCGCCGTTGCTGATTGGCGCCGACGTCACCGTTGGCCATGGCGTGATTTTGCATGCCTGCACGGTGGGAGATGCCTGTCTGATCGGCATGGGCGCGGTGGTATTGGACAAAGCGGTGATCGGCAAACACGCGCTGATTGCGGCCGGCGCGGTCGTGTCACCCGGCAAAATCGTCGAACCCGGATCCCTGTGGGTCGGCAATCCTGCGCGTTTTGTGCGCCTGCTCAGCAGCGCAGAAATCGAATCGCTGTATTACTCGGCAGCAAACTATTGCAAGCTGAAAGACGAGTATTTGAGCGGATGACGGCAAACAAGCATGGCCGGCCTGATACCCGAGAGCTTTATCGACGAGCTGTTGCAGCGCGCCGACATTGTCGACGTGGTCGGCGCACGTCTGCAGTTAAGGCGGGCGGGTAAGGAGTATCAGGCGCGCTGTCCGTTTCACGATGAGCGTTCAGCATCGTTCACCGTGGTGCCGCAAAAACAGTTTTATCACTGCTTTGGCTGTGGCGCGCATGGCAGCGCGCTGAAGTTCTTAATGGAGTACGAGGGCTTAAGTTTCCCGGATGCCATCGAACAATTGGCCGCGCAAGTTGGCCTGAAAGTGCCGCGTGATGCGGCGCGCGCCGGGGCGGATGACAAATTGGCGCCGCTCTACGCGGTATTGGCGGAGGCAACGGCGTGGTTTCGCGAGCAACTAACGCACAGTGCGCGTGCGCGCGCGTACTTTGAAAAGCGTGAAGTTGGCGCTGAGATGATCGAACGTTTCGCGTTGGGTTTTGCGCCGGATCGCTGGGATGGTCTGTCCAGTAAGCTCGGCAACAGCGCTGAACGCGTCAAAGTGATGGCCGGCGCGGGTTTGTTATCACAGCGCGACAACGGTCAAAGTTACGACAAGTTTCGCGATCGGGTGATGTTCCCTATTCACGATCGGCGCGGGCGTGCGATTGCTTTTGGCGGGCGCATTTTGGATCAAGGTGAACCCAAGTATCTGAATTCCCCGGAAACCGCGCTATTTCACAAGGGTCGCGAACTATACGGTTTATGGCAGGCGCGGCAGAGCGCGCAGAAATTGCAGCGTCTGGTTGTAGTTGAAGGCTACATGGACGTGATCGCGCTGGCCCAACATGGCGTCAATGAGGCAGTCGCCACCCTGGGCACGGCAACCAGCAAAGAACACGCCGAACTGCTGTTTCGCAGCGCCGAAGATGTGGTGTTCTGTTTTGATGGTGATCGAGCCGGCCGACAGGCGGCGTGGCGCGCGCTGGAGTCCACGCTGCCGCGTTTGACCGACGGTCGGCAAGCCTATTTCGCTTTTTTGCCTGATGGCGAAGACCCCGATACCCTGGTGCGCAAAGAGGGCGCTGCGGGGTTTCGCAAACGCATGCAGGAAGCCATGCCGCTGTCGGACTATTTGTTTGACAGCCTAGCGCGCGAGGTCGATTTGACCTCGCTCGATGGCCGCGCTCGTTTGTCCTCGCGCGCCCAACCCTTGATCGAACAAATGCCCGACGGTGCGTTTCGCGATCTGATGCGCGAGGCGCTGGCCGAGCGTACCGGCGCGCGGCGCGTCATTTCTAAACCTGAGCCCACGCCGCCACCGCGGGCGCATCGCCAAGTTGTGCAACGCACCTTGGTGCGCAGCGCGCTGTCCTTGCTGCTGGCCAAACCGCAGTTAGTTGCCGAGGTGCAAGTGCCACCCGGTTTGGCGCTGGTCGACAAACCCGGCACTGACATTTTACGGCAAATGATTGATTTAATTCGTAAACGGCCACAAATCACGCCGTCTGAATTGATTGACGATTTTGCCGACACCGCAGCGCGCAGCGCCTTGCTGAAGTTATCGCTGGCCGATTTGCCGGGTGATGAGAGCGCTTGGCGCGAGGATCTGCAAAGCGCGCTGGCGCGCTTGGTTTTGCAGGGCTACGCCGACCGTCGGACGGCGCTGATGGCTAAACAGAAGACCGGCGAAAGTTTGAGCGCTGACGAAAAAACCGAGTTGCGCGCCTTGTTGGCGCGGCGCGCCAGTGACGATGGATAAGCCCCTTCTGTGGAGCTACAGCGTCGGAAACTCGCGACGCGAAAAAGCGACCCGCTCGGCAGGATCAGGATCTGGAATGGCAATCGCCTCAATCTTCTTCAGTCGATGCACCAGACCATTGCCATTGGCGATTTGAATGGCCAGTCCGGGCCGGGCATTTAATTCCAGAATTAGTGGACCCAAATCCTTGTCCAGCACCAAATCAACGCCGACATAACCCAATCCACTCATCTCACTGGCGCGCGCCGCAATATGCAGCAATTCCTCCCAGCGTGGAATTTGCAAACCGATGATAGAATGTTCAGTGTCCGGATGCTCCCTTATCGGCTCATTACCCCAAACGCCGCGCCGGGTTAATCCGGTAGGGATATCGATGCCGACGCCAATGGCGCCCTGGTGCAAATTGGCTTTGCCATCGGACATGCGGGTCGGCAATCGAATCATTGCCATGACCGGATAACCGCGAAACACAATGACGCGCACATCGGGTACGCCCTTGTAACTGACGTGGTCGAAAATGGGATCAAATTGCACGCAATATTCGATTAATACCGCATCAGGCTGACCACCCAGACTGAACAAGCCAGAAAGCGTATTCGACAAATGATGCTCAAAATCTTCTTGATCCATCAACTGACCGTTGGCGCGCCGGTATTTTGGGCCACGCCTACCGCTGATGACCAAAATACCATCCCCACCGGAGCCATGTGCCGGTTTGGCAACAAAACTCTCGCGATCTTTAATCTGTGCGTGCAACTCTTCGATCTCATGCTCTTCGCGTACCACCGCGTAAAGCTCTGGCACCGGCAAGCCATGCTCAATGGCCAGGCGCTTGGTCAGCACTTTGTCATCCACGCGTGGGTAGAACTTACGCGGGTTGTAGCGCAATACGTAATCCGCATTACGCTCATTAATACCGGCGAGGCCAATTTCCCGCAGGCGTTTAACAATGGTGAACGGGTTCATCATGGCCGCTTGCCTGCGAATTTCTTGCCATTATTGATTGGGCTTGGAAAAATCATACGACAGGCCCGCCAACCGGATTGGCGCTGCCCTTTTTTATCGCGTCGTCGCGCTCGCGCGCCAGTGCGCGGAAACGGAACAATTCCAGCAAACGATATCCAGAATAACGGCCCAGTAACAAGGTAGCGCCGAGCAGCACTAAAAGCAGTTCCGGGAACACGAATACCAAATGCTCAAGCGGCGCCCAAGTCATGACCATATAGGCAAGTGATGCCACGACCAGCGTGCCTACGCCCTCTTTAATCGCTGTGCCGGGGCCACGTTCATCCCAGGCGATCGACATGCGCTCAATGGTCATGGTCATGATGACCATCGGGAACAGGGCAATCGACAAACCAACGGGAATATCCAATTGATGGGCGAGCACGCTGACCATGCTCATCAGCAAAATGACCAGAATGAGTACACTGGTCAGACGCGGAACCAAAAGCAGGCGCAAACGCTCTAGATAAAAACGCGCCAATAGTCCAAGTGATACCACTAAGGTAAATAAAATAACACCAGACAGAATTTTGGTTTCACGGAATGCCAAAGCAATCAGCACTGGCATAAAGGTACCAAAGGTTTTGAAGCCGATCACATTGCGCAAAATCAGCATCACAAATGCACCAATCGGCACGGTGAGCAAAATGCGGTACACGCCTTGCATTTCGACCGGCAGACCTAGCAATGAATACTTGACCAGATTTTCGCTGCGCACTTCGGTACGGCGGGTGGCAATTGCCACGGCGTCAGCCAGATTACGTTGTACCGCAAATTCGATTTTGGGTCGTTTATCGCTGTCCACCAGCAGTAAATCGCGCGGGCTACGTGTCCACAGGAAGAAGTTTTCCGGCAGACTTTCTTCGGCCGTGCTGATATTCATCGTCACCCAGGCGCTGCCGTTGTGGACCTGCAAGAAGGGCTGTAACTGTTGAAAGGCTTTGGGTTCACCCAAAGACATGCCGTGCAATACCCGTGCTGGAATGCTGCGGATGGCGAGCGCGCGCGCGAAAAACTGCGCGCGATCCTCGGCGGTGTACAAACTATCCAGTAACACGCGCGCTTCATCACGCGGTTGTTCGGCGATAAATTCGCGCACAAATTCGCGGGTGAAGGTGGCGATATCGGCCGAACGCGCCTTCACATCGTCAAAGATGGTATCGATTGCAGCGGCTTGGACTTCCGTCAACTTGGGCGGCGTAAGCAGTTTGGGCTCGCCGGACTCCACCGATTCGGCGCTGTCGCGCACGATATTGGCGCGGTAATACAACACCTGCCGTCCGGAAGCGCGGCGCACCACCCATTCCACCTGGCGGCCTTCTTTGCCCTTGGTGACCTGTTCGCTGTAACCACGCGAAATGAGCCGCTCATCAATCACCGCAAAACCCGGCACCGCGCCGGGGCCGCGCGACGGCAATTGCAGCCGCACTTTGTTGGGCCCGCCACTGCCTTGAAACTCCAGGCGCGCTTCGATGGACCACACCTCCACTTCCTCGCGTGGGCTGAGCGGAAACTGCAGAACCTGCCATTTGTACCAGGCCCAACTGAGACCAATCAGGGAAACGAGCAACGCCAGAGCGTAGAGCTGGGTCTTTTTCATGTACAAGCACTTAAGTAGGGGGAAAGTCCGGGCTCCCCAGCCTGGACAAGCGCGCAGTATAGGTGCTGAACTTGCTCCGCCAACATGGCGGCGATTGCCGACCCACCTTTTACATATGGGGTTGAAATGGCTGCACGGCTGCGATTGCGTGCGTTTCGAATGGACGATGCTGAGCACTTGTATGCCTTGTTTAGCGATCCGCAGATCACCCGTTTCTGGAGTTTTGCGGCCTGGACGACACCCGCCCAGGCAACCGCTTTCATCCAGCTGAGGCTGTCCCTACCGCCACAAAGCGTCAGTTCCTGGGCGATTGCGCACCTTCATAACGATCAGTTGATCGGCACGGTGAGCTTGTTCTTGTTGTCCGGTGAGCCCAGACGAGGGGAGATTGGTTATGCGCTGATACCCGCGTATCAGCGCCAAGGACTGGCGCAAGAGGCGCTGCGTTTGGCGCTCAGCGAAGCGTTTGAGACCCATGGTTTACAGCGGGTTGAGGCCGATGTGGACCCGCGTAACCAAGCGTCGTGGCGCTTGTTGGAGGGTTTGGGATTCACCCTAGAACGTATCGAGCCGCAGCGCTGGCGTGTGGGTGACGAATTTGCCGATTCCGCGATCTATGTGTTGAGCGCACCGCGCAGCGCAACGTAGCCAAGCAGCTACTCATTTTCGCCGTAATGGCGCTGACTGAACTCGCGCGCAAAACCCAGTAAGTCGGCGAGTGTGGTCACCGTGCTGATTTTCCAGCCTTGCTCATTGCGGGCGCGCAGTAGCCAGCCAAAGGCACTCTTGCTCCAATCGGTCTTCTTGCTGCCTTTGTCCCAATTGGGATGGATATTCAGCGCCAGCGTGCCGCCGCCGGCGGCTTGTCGCAGCGCGGTCGCGCAGACTTCCATACCACTGGTGCCGCGTTCGTCTGGACTATCGAACATGCTTGACGCACCATCGTCCGAAACCACCAGGATGTGCGTCGGTTTTTTCAGTTTGACGCGCGCCGCATGGGTGTCCCGTAAGGTGGGCAACGGGAACTGCGTGCCGCCGCCGTAGTAGCCGGTGAGCACGCGCAGACAATCGTCCGCGCAGCGCACAAAGCCCTTGCTGGTGGTCACCTCGCGACGACTGGCCCACAGCGTGACTTGCACGGATGCGCCGGCACGGAGCGCCGACAAACAAATCACCGCACCGGCCAGGGCTGGCCAAGAGAGCTGCGAGCGCGGATCGGGCATGGAACCGGAGCTATCCACGTACAGGTCTAGATCGAGTGGCACCCGGGCGGGCTCAACACCCGGCTGCGTGCCGTAGCGACGCTGCACGGTGGTCAAGCCAGGAATGGGCACCGGGCACAGCACCAGCGACTCGCGCCAATCAATGCGGTCGATCGGATCGCCGGCATCCCAGGGATCCAGGCCTTCGGGCAGCGGATCTTCACTTTGATGGGTGGGCAGGCTGGGGAATGGCACCAGATAGGGCCGCGCGCGCTCTGCGTAATAGCGCATCGCCGCTTGTTGTTGATCCAGTTTGATGCCCGCCAAACGCAGCAATTCGCCATATTGAAAAGGATCGCGCACTTGGCCGCTGCCCTGTTTGGCCGCACTTTGTGCCCGATCACGCGCTGCCGCGGCGGCGGCTTGTTGTTCTTCGGATTGCGCGTTCATGCCATCGTCTGAGGCCGGATGCGTCGGACGCTGCATTTCTTCCGGATCCATGCCGGTCAGACCTTCGGGCTGACCGCCCAAACCGGCGTCTTTGGTATCCATCAAGGTCTGCAGGCGTTCGGTGGCTTGACCGTCGTCCATCAGATAGGGCAACACCAATACCGCGAAGCGCGCGCCGCCATCCAGCCAATGGCGCGCGTAATGGCGTACCAAACGCGCTGCCAAACGGGCGTCCACGTCCAAGGTGTCTGCACTGGCAGTTTGCGCAGAACTCGATTCGTCGCTCGGCGGCGGTCGCGCTGGCAAATCCGGGCCGCATAAACTGCCACGCTCCATACCCCACAACAGTTCGTAGATGCGCAGGTACAAAATCCACAACTTGCTGGCGCTGCCACGTGTGTTGCCAGCCACCACGGCTTGCATCAGCGCCGGCATGCGCAAGCCGGCACTGCGCATCAAGCGATCATTGATCAACAGATCAGTGTACAAATTGGCAATCATCGGCGCGTGCTGGGTCACCGTCGGCAGCGCCGGCAACATCCGTGCTAATGAGCGTGTGTGGTCGGAAATCGACGCCGGCGCGTATACATGGTGGCCAATCTCGTGAGCGAGCACTTCGACCGCGTAATCTTGGATGCCGAGCTCAGCCACCTGCTGCAGATCGATGACCACGGTCTGATCGAGCAAACGGATCATCGCGAAACTACCGGTCAAACCCTCTTTGGCGGCGTCCTTGCTGGTCTCCAGCAGCAGCGGCGCCTTCAAGCGTGTGTAGGCGCTCCAGGCCGCCAACGCGGCCGGGAAGGCTGCGCACCAGAGCTCGGCAAGCGTGGGTGGTTTGGGCTTGTTGGTGGCCATCTTTATCGCCGTTCACACCAAGGCCAGCAGTGTCGCGCTGTGCGACCAGGCGTGGGTTAGCAGCAGCGTGTCGGCGCTATGCGCAGCGCCGGTAATGGCGCCGTATTCGGCGAACGCGAAACCTTGGGTTGGTGAGATTAGCGTACCTGCTTCAATACGCCAGCCGCTGGGCAAGGCCTGCGCGGCGCGGCGCTGGCCGTCTGGGTGCGTTTGCACGTTGGCACCATAGGCATCGGCGTGCACCGTGTAACGCGCGCCGCCGGCATCGAGGATTAGTTCGCCATCGATCAATCCGGCCACCGGTGGTTCGCTAAAGCGGCCACCAAAACCGACAAATGCGCCAAGCCTGCACATCACCCGTGGCGGCGCAGCGCTGGGCACGTCTGGGCGATACCAGCGATCGGTGATCAAACGCACCCGCATGCGGTCGTGCCAATCGCCGACCGGCACACCTAGCGCCAATGCCAGCAATTCGCGATCCAGCGCGCGGGCGCGCTCTAATGCGCTTTCGCGATAATGCGCCATACCATGTCGCCAGGCGGCGATTTGCCCGGCGCGCAGAAGTTCGTCCGGGCTGCGCGCACGTTGCGCCAACGTGCTCAGCGTCAACAGCCAATCATCGCCACCGCCGTGGCTAGACCAATGGACCAGCGCGTTGGCGATCGACGTGGCCAACGCCAAAGGTTGTTTGGCCAGCAAGACCGGCGCGTTTTCGGCGAGCAACTCCCAGCCGGCCAACAGCGCTGGTGCGCGACCGCCCGGACCAATCCAGCGCTGCCCGAGCAGCATCAAACTCAGCTCATACAGCGTATCTACCAGCGCGGGCACCGCCGCCGCATCGACGCGGGCAACTTTACCGATCATGCGATCGACCGGTCCGCTCAAGATCTCGCTAAAGGCGGCCGGCTCGATACCGGGATAGCGCGCCTGCGCCAGCTCAAAACGCCGGTTGAACTCGCTGCGACCGCCGCGCAGCACATCGGCCAGGGCGGGGTTCAGGCTCACCCCTGCACCAACCAATGCAAATAGTTGGTATAGCGCTGATGCAGCGATTTCAGCAGCAGTAAATCGTCGTGCAGGTGTCCATAAATTTTGCCGCCTTTGGCGATCTCGGCGATCTGCCTTTCGATCCGCGCGAGGCGCTTGCGCACTTCGGCGTCTTCCACGCCATCCAGCCCACCTTGCAGTTCACTGGCCATTTCGGCAACCGGATCTTTGCGGTCCAGTTCCAGTCGATCGTATTCTTTGCAGCTGGAATCAAATAAATGGCGCAACCAGCCGATGCGATCGCTACGAAAACCGGTGCTGCTGGCGGCTTGGAAAAACGGCGATTCCAAATCGGGTTTGAGTTTGTCGTTCAACACAAAGGGCAACACCTGACGCAGGTCATCCAGTGCCACCTGATCGGCGCCGCGGAAATACGCCATCGCTTTGGCGAAACTGATCAGCGTCATCAGATTGCGCACCGACAAGCCATTGCGCGTATGGCAGCCCAAGTCCTTCAAACGATCACGGCCATCATCCTGCGCAGTCAGCCAGCCCCAATCGGTACCCGCAAGTCGAGCAGTATCCTTGCTCTTGTACTCAAATTGATCGCCCGCCACGTCCATATATTCAAATTGGCTGGCGAAAAACTCCAGACGCCGGCGCACTGGCGCCGCCATCGGCACCGCGCGCACTTCTTTGGCCATGCGCCGCATTTCATCCTCGGTGAAGATGATTTCGCGCGGCACAAATTCTTCGGGACGCGCGTCTTCTTCGATGCGCGTCAGCAAATCGCCCAAAAAACGCGGATTAAAAGCCAGCGCTTGCACGATCACATCAATTCGATCGCGCAGCGCCTCAATCACCTGATACGTGCCGCCACCCTGATCGTCATTGGCGGTCAAATACCAAGCCGCCGGCGGGCACTCGTAAATTTGATCGAATTGCTCGGCGTAGTTGTCGCCCATCAGCGTTAACAACGCCGATTGGGTGCGGGTGGGAATACGATTGTATTCATCGATGATTTTGACGCGCATCGCCAGCCACGAGCGCCACGCCACGCGCACCTTGCTGATGCTATCGGCATTAATCAAATCCGATGGCAAAGGTTGGCCGAGCAAATCCGCAATCGTCATTTGCGGCTGGCCGCGCTGCATGCCGCGCCGCACCTCTCGCACTGGGTAACCCGCGAGCACGCCCATGAGCACCGCGCTGGCCGTTTTGCCACGCCCCGGACCGCCAATAAACAAACACTTACGCTGGGTGGCAAAGGTCAGCAACGGCAACAATACGAAGCTCGAATAACTCTGCGCGCTAGGCAGCGTCAGCAGCGCCTTGCGATCACCCAGCCGATATTGCTGCGGCGGGCCATGCAGATATTCGATGTCGTAATGCGGACTAATGATCGCGGTGTTGACGATCCAGAAATACGCTTGGCGCAGTTTCTCATCCAATGGCAGCGCCGCCGCTTGCGGTGTTGCCACGACGTCAGCCGGACCGCGATACAGATCAGCAACGTCAAATCGACGCGGCGCACTCACCGGTTTCGGATTGGTAGGCGCCGCCGAAAGGCGCTGGAACAGCTTGAGCATCGATTGGGCCGGTCAGGACTGCTTGGTGTCAATATGCCACGGACGCTAGGCAATCTGCGGCGCGCTGGCATGAATCGAGCGTCCTGTGGGCGCTCACAAAAGCCAGGGGTTGATGACCTGCAAACCAGCGGCATCGAATGGCGCAGTATCAAGGGGTCGCGACGACAAAGCCCATGCTCACGGCAGTGGCAGCAATATAAGCATCGGCACCAGCGATCACCCGCCCGAGCTTGCGCGCCTGCGACACGAGTTCCGCGTACGCCCGGCGCACCAAGCAGGTCTGGTCGGGACCCTACTTGCCTATACAAAACGAGCTAAAAATGGCGCCAAGCAAATCATCGCTATGGTAGCGGCCGAGGATTTCACCGAGGGCTTCGTGGGCTAGGCGCAGATCTTCGGCGGCGAGTTCGCCTTGGCCGAGGTGCAACGCGTGCTCGCGCGCGTCGGCGAGCCTAGTTTTCGCCCGTTCCAGCGCCACCACGTGCCGCGCGCGGGCGCTGAAATCGCCACCCGATCCTTCGCCCAACCCGGCGTGCTGGCGCAGTGCTTGGCGCAAAAGATCGATGCCCACGCCGCTCTTGGCAGACAAAAACACGTGCACACCGTCGGCGCGCTGTTCTAGGCTTGGCGCGCGGCCATCAAGGTCGATCTTGTTGTGCACGGTGATGCGTGCCGTAGTGACCGGCAAGGGGGATTCGATCGCGCTGGCGCTCGGCACTTCTGACGCCCGGCCATCCACAACCAACATCGCCACGTCTGCCCGGCCCGCTTCGCGCCGCGCCCGCGCGATGCCCTCGCGCTCAATCTCGTCTTCGGTTTCACGCAATCCGGCGGTATCAACCAGGGTCAGCGCCAGACCACCCACATCGATCGACTCGCGCAGCACGTCGCGCGTGGTGCCGGCAATGGCGGTGACGATGGCCCGGTCAAACCCGGCCAGCGCGTTCAACAAACTGGACTTACCCACATTCGGCGCACCCAGGATTACCACATGCAAGCCATCGCGCAGCCGCTGCCCGCGCCGCGCGCCGGCCAGCAATTCGTGCAAATTGAGCTCAATACCGGCAAATCGTACGCGTACTTCATCGGTACGCAGAAAGTCGATTTCTTCTTCGGGAAAATCGATCGCCGCTTCCACATAGACGCGCAAATCGATCAATTGTCGAGACAGCGCTTCCACCCGCGCACTGAACTCGCCGTCCAGCGAACGCAAGGCCGCGCGCGCCGCCGCTTCCGAACTCGCCGCAATCAAATCGGCGACGGCTTCCGCTTGGGCGAGATCGATTTTGTCGTTCAGAAATGCGCGTTCACTGAATTCACCCGGCCGCGCGGCGCGCGCTCCCAATTCCAGGCAGCGACGCAACAACCCCGCCAGAACGATCGGCGAGCCATGCGCCTGCAACTCCACCACGTCTTCGCCGGTAAAGGACTTTGGGCCCGGGAAGGCCAGCAACAAACCGTCATCCAGCAGTTCGCCATGGGCATCACGAAAGCGGCACCGATGCGCAAAACGCGCTTTGGGCGCGCGCCGCAAAAACTGTTCTGCGATGACCAGCGCCAACGGCCCAGACACACGAATCACACCAATGCCAGCGGGTCCGGCAGGCGTGGCAATGGCGGCAATCGTATCGATGCTGGGCATGCTTGATATGAGGTATCGCGACTTGAGCCGCGATCCGTATGCCGAATCGCGAACCCACAGCTCGCCCGACCTACTTGCTCGCCTCGATGCGCCTGGTAATCACCACCTGTTGGATCAAACCCAGCAAGCCATTCGACAGCCAATAGAGCACTAAACCGGCTGGGAAGAACGCAAACATCACGCCAAAAATCAGCGGCATGGTCTGCAGCACCTTCTTTTGTACCGGATCCATACCTGGCGTGGGCGATAGTTTCTGCGTGTACCACATCACCGCGACGTTCAGCACCGGCAGGATGTAGAGCGGATCTTGCAGCGACAAATCGTGAATCCACAAGAAAAACGGCGCTTGCCGCAATTCCACCGCTTCGAAGATGACCCAATACAGCGCGAAAAAGACCGGCAACTGCAGCAAAATCGGTAAACAACCGCCGATAGGATTGACCTTTTCTTGTTTGAACAAATCCATTTGCGCCTGCGCCATTTTCTGGCGATCATCGCCGAAGCGTTCTTTCAAAGCTTCCAGGCGTGGCTGCAGTTTGCGCATCTTGGCCATCGAGCGATATTGCGCTTCGCTTAATCGATAAAATGCCAGTTTGACCAATAAGGTCAGCAGGATAATCGACACGCCCCAATTGCCGACCAAATCGTGGATATGACTAAGAATCCAAAACAGCGGCTGCGCAATAAACGAAACCATACCGTAATCGACGGTATACTGCAGTCCAGTCGCCACTTTCGGCAGTTCGTTTTGCAGTTTAGGCCCAAGGTATAGGCCGGCACCTACACTTTGCGTCGCACCTGGCGCCACTTCAATAATCGGCGACTTTTGGCGCATCAAGTAGCGGGTCGGCAAGCTCCCATTAGGTTGCAGCACCGCGGTTTCGTACTGCGTTTGTTCAGCCACATCCGGCACCCAGGCGCCAACAAAATAATGCTGTTGCATGGATGACCAACCACCGGCGACGGTGCGTTGGTAGGGCTCGGCGACAAAATTGTCAAACTTGAGCTTCTGGAATTTCTCGTCCGGGGTGTAAATCGCCGCACCCACATAGGCGTACAACTCGGGATCATTGAATGCAAACGCGGACGGTTTTGGCGGCTGCACACGTTGCATTTGTCGATATTGGCTGCCGCGCCAGGGCACCGCGCTTTGATTAGTGATCTCGTGGCGTACGCTGACGACAAAACTGCCACGGTCCAGTCGAATAACCTTGCGCACCGAAATGCCAGATGGGTCAGTCCAGATAAACGGAACTTCGATCCCGTCGCTGCCCGCAGCTAAGGTGAATTGATCGCCCTCAACCGCATATATCGCGGTGTGATCGGGTGCTGGCAAGTCCTTCGCGACTAATCCGGTTTGCGACACGAAGTAGCGCTGCACATCCTCGGTGAGCAATTTGACCGGAACGTCTTTGCGTTCCAGGCTAATCGGATAGGTCAACAACTCGGCTTGCCGAATTTCCGCGCCGCGCGTGGAAATAGTCAAACGCAGCACATCACTGGCTATCGTGATGCGCCGATCGCCCGTTGTTGGAGACACCTCAACGGGTGCCTCACTCGCCAACGGCGCCGCGGCATCAGCGACCGGCACACTAGGTATTTCGCCACTTGGTATTTCCGCATTTGGGAAGGCGTCAATGGTGGCGGGAACAACCTCGCCCGCTTGCACTGCGGTAGGCTGATCTAACTTGGGACCGTAGTCTTGCTGCCAAGCCTGATACAGCTGCAAGCCCACCAGGGCGATGCCCAGCAGCAGAAACAAACGCAAATTGCTCATCTAAGTGCTCTCCTCGCCACCGGATGCCGGTGTACGAACGGATGCGGAAATGGGAACGGGCGCCGCCAGGACGCGATCGAACAACAAATCGAGGTCGCGACGCAGGCTAACGCGATCGCCACGACTGACTTCACGGTTCGGTGATAACACCAGGTCGACGATGGGCATTTGTTCGCGGCGTGCGCGGAAGCTCTCGCGCGCCAAGCGTTTGACTAAGTTGCGATCGTGCGCGGCAGGCAGATGTTTTTTGCCCACCGCAAACCCGATGCGCGCACTCACCCCAAGCCCAGCGGCGACCACGCAAACGAAAAAGCGGCCGCGCTCACGCCGACCGCTTTGAAATACCGTGTCAAACTCACGCGGCAGTAGCAGCCGGGCCTGACGCGGAAATCGCGCTCCCGGCGTCACCCGTGGTTAGGGAATGAGGAACTTACGGCCTTTGGCGCGACGACGATTAATCACTGCACGGCCGTTCTTGGTGGCCATCCGGGCGCGGAAGCCGTGGGTGCGAGCAGCTTTTAGCTTACTCGGCTGATAGGTACGCTTCATCGCGAACTCCAGAGATCGGTCAAAGAAAAGAGCGGCATAGTAGCTGGCCGGCGCCTAGCTTGTCAAAGCGGATACTGACGCTCTGGGCGCAAGTCAAACTGATGTGGTCACCCTTGATGTAGGTCGAGGGCAACGCTCGGAGCAAGCATAGGAACCGACCATGCAGGAAAAGGGTCCGCGCACAGCGCCAGCGCAAAGCGCGGAGCCTTTGGTGGGTTCGATCTGTGATCGAACGCTTCACCCCCCGCGGCCAAGTCCCGTTTTTCGCGATTCACAGCCTCACGCGATCAAGTCGTTCAATCGAAACATTGCGATGCGCTCGATTTGCGCCAGGGCCGTGCTGATTTCGATATCGCGCTGGTTCCCTAGGCGCGCTGCCATGTTGGCAATGATGCTGTCGCGGCTATGGCCTCGTACGGCCAAAATGAACGGAAATCCAAAGCGCACGTTGTAGGCCGCATTGAGCTCAGTGAGCTGGGCGTATTGCGCCGCGCTGCATTGGTCTAAGCCTGCGCCGGCTTGCTCTCGGGTTGAAGCCTCGGTCAGTTCGCCACGAATTGCGGCGCGTCCGGCCAATTCCGGGTGGGCGCGGATCAAGGCTAATTGGGCCTGCGCATCAGCGCCGCCGAGTATCGCGCACATCGCCGCGTGCAGCGCCGCAACATCGGCAAACGGTGCCTGCGGCCAAGTGGCCTGCGCGATCCATGCCGAATGTTCGAAGATGGAGCCCAGCGCCGCGGTAAATTCGGCTTTGTTCAGCGCATTGAGTTCAATTAGCGTCATGGTCAGATCGTGAGTGAGGAAAGGGAAATACCATCACGGCCGATAGGGGTGACGCATTTGCCAATGGCGTGCGATATCGATGCGTCTACACACCCAAACTCTAGTGTGCTTTTCAATATGGTCGAGAAAGCGTTGCAGCGCCACGAAACGTCCTGGCCGGCCCAGCAAGCGGCAATGCATGCCAATCGACAACATGCGCGGCTGCGTTTCGCCTTCCGCGTACAACACGTCAAAACTATCGCGCAAATACTCAAAAAAATGGCTGGCCGTATTAAAACCCTGCGGCGTTGCGAAACGCATATCGTTGGCATCCAGCGTATACGGCACCACCAGATGCGGTTTACGACTGCCATCGCTGCATTCGACTTTCATCCAAAACGGTAAATCATCACCATAATAATCGCTGTCATATGCAAAGCCGCCGTGCTCTACTACTATTTGACGCGTATTAGGGCTGTCGCGACCGGTGTACCAACCGCTGGGTGCAAAACCGGTGATCTCGCGATGGATTTGCACCGCTTGCAGCAAATGTGCGCGTTCTTGTGCAATATCCATGGATTGATAATGCATCCAGCGCCAACCGTGCGAGGCTATTTCATGACCCGCAGCGATGCATGCACGGATAAAATCAGGATTGCGCTGCATCGCCATTGCCACCCCAAACACGGTGAGCGGTAATCCGCGACGGGCGAATTCATCGAGTATTCGCCAGCCGCCCACGCGCGATCCGTACTCGTAGATCGACTCCATGCTCAGGTGTCGAGCTGGATAACTAACTGCGCCGACCAGCTCAGACAAAAACTGCTCGCTGCCCGGATCGCCATGCAACACGCAGTTTTCGCCACCTTCTTCGTAATTTAGCACAAACTGCACAGCAATCCGCGCGCCGCCTGGCCAATCGGCAAACGGCGGTGTTCGACCATAGCCAATCAAATCGCGCGGATAATCAGACATAAGATTATTCGACCACTGCCTCAATCAACCGATAGGCCAGCGCACGATTATCTAGCGATTCACCTGTGGAGCTTGGCGCCCAACTGTGCGGCGCCACAATGCTGACATGGCAGATATGCCCGGCGCTCCAATCACCTTGATGTTTAATCGACGTGCGTTGCCCCGGTTGGAGGCACAGCGAATAACCCTTGCCATCGATTTCTATCGCAAGATCTTGCTCGCCGCTCAACTTGGGCGGCGCCCACACATCCAATGTCAATCCGCGCGCTTTACGTGTGGTGCGGAACGCAAAAGTAAACTCCTGCGCTACCCAGCCATCGGGCCAATAACCACGCACCGCACCTTCGCCAACCACAAAACCTTGTAGCGGCAGGCCCGTATTGGCGCGCGCATCGTCTAAGGCCGCAAGCACTTCAGCATAATCATGGCTAAACTTCAATTCACGCTGATAAAGGAACTTTAATTGCCCGCGTAACTGAGCGAAACGCCGACGTAATTCCAACCAGCGCGCTTCGTCCAATGGCTGACCTGGTAACAAGTCCTTTGGTAGTCCAGCCGGCACGTAAATGGTGCCATGCGAGGGCGCGGTTTCAGCGGCCGGCCGATCTTTTGTATACAAATAGATCGCCAGCGATTTACGGGTAAGCTGCTTTTTGTCCGCTGGCAAGTCAATCGCGGTAAAGCCATGCCAGGAAATTTCGTTGGTTTCAAAGACGACGCAGCGATTGAATAATGGCAACACGGTCTTGATCTCGTCGCTTTCCGAGTTCCATGGATTCTGGTGCAAATCTAGGCAGCCACCCCAATCGTTGTGCCACTGGTGGTTAAGATAAACAATTAAATTGAGTCGGCGATGCCAGTTACTTTTTGGCAGCATATTAAAATCAACGTGTGGATCAAGCCCCTGTCCATGCACATTTTCATGCGTGCCACCGCCCACATAATCAGGATCGTAGAGTAAGTCCGGTATGCCGGTGATTTGCGAGATCGTCTGCAAAAACGCTGGCGTCTGCAAATAACGATCCAGCGCCGCATAGTCGGGCGAGATATCCGGCATATCCATGCGCACCGCCTTACCACCAACCGCGCCGACTTCATTGCGCGCGTAACGCTCTTCAAAACTAGGAAAGTCGGCCAGCAAGCGCTTGATCAATTCGGGCTCAAGGAAGTTCTCGATAACCACGTGTCGAAACGGCTGCGCATGGGCGAACTCATGGGCCAGCGCCGGCAGCTTGTCCGGCAAGGCTGGGTGAAGGATGTTCATGACAGGCAATCCTGATGCAAATTTGCGCAAGTATAAGTGGGCAACGGTGGCGCACGTTGATTGCCATCAACGCCGCGTTCACTTGCAGCGACATTCAACCTAGCAGCCTCAGTTGGGCGGGGTAG
>CAZLSB010000031.1:0-23226 GCA_964561825.1 uncultured Xanthomonas sp. | reverse complement strand
CGCTGTCCCATACCGTCGCATCAATCACCAAACCGCTATACGCAAGGTAGGTCGCCTGCCAACTGGAAGCAGCGTCCGGCGTGGCCTGCGCGGCGGGCATTACGCCCTCCAAGCTCACGCTCGACAGCGCACCCCCGGTAGCATTGCCGGCGGCTTCGGAACTCAAGGTGCGACCCTTCGGCAGTCCTTGCACCGTGAAGTTCGGCGCCGCGGCATCTGTCTTGATTATTTTCAACGCCGATTTGTCGGGAGCCACAACGGCTACCGACAAAACCTCAGAGGACGGCAGATCCAGAACCTCACGCGCTAGCCAGTTGTTCGCCTCTTTTTCCGGAATGACATCACCACTGACCAGAAAACTTGGCGCCTCCCCTTCGCGACGGACAAAGGTTCCTGGCGAGTTACCGCTTCCACTGATGCCTACAATCAACTTGACCGGTGCCGACAAGCCGCCTAACTCCACCCTCAAACCCTTAGCGTCCTCCAGCGCCACATCCTCCACTCCCAGCCGTGCGTAATTTTCTGGCTTGCTGGTTTTAGCTTCCTGCACTTTGGACTCGGACAGTTTGATGAGGTACTCGCGTACCTTGCTAAAGTCCGCCGGATAATCGTGAAGGCTACTCACCACCCAGCCCGACTCTTTTTTGTTGAGGTCGGCAATCAGTTCATTATTGGCCTTGCTGATTTTGATCCCAGTAACTGAATTTAATGACTTAGACAGTTCTGGTATCAGACTTCCGCTTTGCTCCATGTTACTCGTTGCTTGTTGGCGCTGAGTTAAAAGCAAGCCAATGACCAGCACCGCTACGGTGATGAGCAATAGTGCTACTAATCGTTTCTGCATCATGAGTTAGGCTCCTGCCAAAGCGCGGCGCCGACTGCGGCGCAAACGCCAGAACAGCAACGCAGCGATAATGACTGCGAGTGGCACCAACGCAATATTGATGAACTTTGTACGGATTCCCAGATTTTCGATATCTTTATCCAGACTGCGTCGCACATCGCGTAATTCCTTGCGAATCCGTATCTTTTCATTCTGGAAGCTCAACACCTCCGCCTGCTGCTCAGGCGACATAATCATCGCGTTCTCGTCACTTTTGCCAGCTTGCAGCTCAGTCAATTTGCGTTCGGTGTCGGTGAGTTGCTCCTGCAACTGTTGTTCGGTCGCTCGGAAGCGTTCGTCCGCTGCACGGCGCATATCGTCTACGACTTTGAAAGGCCGAGTGCTGCTATTGCGTCCACGAATCGAAATTAGCGCCGACGAACCGGACAAATTATCGGCCGAATTCACCACCAAATCGCCATTATCGGCGAATGGCGACATCAGCTGTTGGCCAAAGAAGTTTTGCACCTGCACCCACAAACGATTGGTCAAAATATCGGTATCCGCGATCACAATCGCCTGCACGGTTTCATTTGCTTCGGCAATATGCCCAGGTTGACTGGCGCGATCCTCAAATGCGCTTTTGAATTTTCCAGAAACGCGCGCCGCAATGGTGTAATTGTCCCCGCTGGGCACAAAGTCCTTCAGCAACTCGCGTGGATCCTGCAAAAATCGCGTGCGTTCAGTTGATACCGAACTCGACTCGCCACTTGATTGCAATATGGGTTCTAGTGTCGTGGTTGAACCTTCTTTCAGTTTCAAATAGCCAGCGCTGTCAATGTTAATCAACTTGAGCTTGGCGCTCACCAAGTCTTGTGGATTCATCTGTTCAGCGCGCAAGCCCAGAATTAAAGGGTGCGTCACCGGTGGTTCGGTTTGGCTTATCTGTACCTGCAATCCCAACGCGCGGTCGACTACCACTTGATCAGCTTTGTAATCGATACCCCAGGCGGCCAATAGTTTTTGCAGATCAGAACTCTTGTCAGCAAACATCGCTGCTTGCGGATTTTGCGGATCCTCGCCACTGCTATCACTACTTGAACTGGGGTCGACAAATAACAACAAGCGACCGCCACCGAGCACAAACTGATCGATGGCGTACAAAGTGTCATCCGCAAGCGCCTTCGGATGCACCACCATCAGAACTTTAACTGCCGGGTCTATGGTCTTTACTTCTAAACCCAAAGGCCGCACCTCGAACAAATCGTCGAGTTGCTGAACCACGGCCCACGGCTCACTCATCTTCTGCGTTGTTGGATCAAATCCCCCGCCGATCGGCAGCGAAGTGATCAGCCCAATGACCGGCTTCTCCGGTTGCAACAAGGATTGAATCACCTTGGCGACTTCGTATTCCAAGAAGACTTCTTTGTCTGGCTGAAAGAAAGGAATTGCCGCCTTGCCGTTCAGTGCATTAGTACCAGCCAAGCCGAAAAAGAGCTTATCGCCAGTATTGCCAACTGGCACCGATTGCAAGCCATGCGCGGTTGCTTCGTCTTCTTCTTCGCTGAAGGGTTGCGGGTCAATCACTGTCAGTTTGAGCTTGCCTCCTGCGCGACCAGCCATTTCCTCCAATAACTCGCGCACACGCTGCGCGTAGGTGCGGATGGGGGCCAGGTCTTTGGATGCTTCGTCAGAAAAATAGAAATACAGATTAATGGGTTCGTCGATACTGGCAAGTATTTCTTTGCTACCCTCACTCAAGGTGTGTTCGTTGTTTGCCGTGAGGTCTACGCGAGCACCGCGCAGAACCAAATTACTAATGATTGTGGCGCCAACAAACAGCACTGCCAACAGCACTAGCACCAGGCCACCCGAGGCGCGTTTAGTTATCGCATTCATGGTTTGTGGTCTCCGTCAGTCAGCTTTCTTTAAATCAATCACGACCGAGGTCGCGTACAGGAAGAAACTGATCAGCAAGCCAAAGAAAATCAGATCGCGTAAATCAATCACACCTTTACTGATTGAGGAAAAATGGGTGATAAAACTCAATGATGCAACGCCATCAACCAACCACTGCGGCAACACGGCTTTTGCAAAACCGAGTATCAGCGGATGGCCCGCCAACAATAGTGCGAAACAAATCACCACGGTGATGATGAAGGCAATCACTTGACTACGTGTCGCGGCTGACACTGCGCTGCCAATCGCCAAAAAACCACCGGCCATCAAGAAGCTGCCGAAATAGCTGGCGATCACAACGCCATTATCTGGATCGCCCAAATAGTTGACGGTGATCCAGATTGGGAAGGTTAGAGCCAGTGCGATTCCAACAAATGCCCAAGCGGCCAAAAACTTACCCAGCACGGCCTGATTTTGGGTCATCGGCAGCGTCAATAACAACTCAATGGAACCGGTGTTTCGCTCTTCAGCCCATAAGCGCATCGCCACAGCGGGCACCAAAAACAGATACAACCACGGGTGGAAGTCAAAAAACGGTCGTAAATCCGCCTGCCCGCGCTCAAACAAGCCGCCTAATTGAAAGGCAAAGGCATTCGCCAAAACCAAAAAGATCACGATAAAAACATAGGCCACTGGCGTGGCGAAGTAGCTGGCCAGTTCTCGCTTAAAAACCACTAAGACGGGATTCATGAGCGCGCTCCGGTCTGGGTAATGGTGCGGAAAACTTCATCCAAACGACCGCGCTCCAACTGCACTTCACTCACATTCAGCTTGCGGTCTTGGATCATTCGGGTAATCGGCCCAAAAATGGCCATGCCCTTTTTCGGGAATGCGGTCACTAAGCGTTGTTCAATATCAATCACCACCTCGGCAACGCCGGCTACCGAACTCAGCGCACTTTTTAGGGAATCAAGATCGTCCGCGCGCAAGCTAACCGCTTGGTGATAGCGCGAGCGCGCTTCCAATTCGTCAGGTGTGGCATCGGCAACCACCCGACCGTTGGCGATAATGATGGCGCGGGTACATACCGCGTGGACTTCTTCCAGAATGTGGGTGGAGACGATAACGATTTTGTCTTTGCTCATACCCTGAATAAGCGTACGCACCTCGTGCTTCTGATTGGGATCCAGACCATCGGTGGGCTCGTCCAATACCAGCACTTTGGGGTCGTGCAAAATGGCTTGAGCCAAGCCTACCCGGCGCTTGAAACCTTTCGACAAGGTCTCGATGGGTTGCTCGTAGACCCGCTCCAGACCTAAGCGCTCGACCACCTCATGGATGCGCCGCTCGCGCGCAGCGGGCGCAATGCCGCGGATATCGGCAATGAAATGAAGGAATCCAGCCGGCGTCATTTCTCCGTAAACGGGCGCGCCTTCCGGCAAGTAGCCGATGCAGCGCTTGGCCTCTAAGGGCTGCGCTTCGACGTCGAAGCCACAAACGCTGATGCTGCCCGACGACGGCGTTAAAAAACCGGCGATGAGCTTCATGGTGGTGGACTTCCCGGCACCGTTAGGACCGAGAAAACCCAGGACTTCTCCGGCGCCGACGGTGAAGCTCACCGAGTCGACCGCCAGAAGATCCCCGTATCTCTTCGTTAAGTTCTTGATATCAATCATTTTTAGGCACGAGAGTAGTGGACCGAGTGGACGGGATTGGAGGAATAATCTGTGTAGCAGCGACGCGATGGCCGAGTATGGGCGAGCTTCGAGAAATCAATTGCTCACACTCTTTCCCTCAAGCACGCGGACCGCTAACCTGCGAGACAACACCACATACGCAGGAGTTCCCCATGTTCGAGCGATTCGCACGCAGTTGGGCGCTGATTAAAGCCAGTGCCGCTGTTTTGCAGAAGGATAAGGAGTTGCTGCTGTTTCCCGTGGTCTCGTCGATCGCGGCACTCATTGTTGCCGCCAGTTTCCTGGGACCTTTGGTGTGGTGGAGCATGGGCCATCCAGAAGCCTTTGATGACAAAAGCCTGTCGCCGATGTGGTACGCGTGGATGTTTGCGTTCTATTTGGTGCAGTATTTCGTGATGTTTTTCTTCAATACGGCGCTGATTGGCGCGGCATCAATGCGCCTGGAGGGCCGCGATCCTACCGTCGCCGATGGTTTGCGCATTGCGTGGTCAAAGGTGGGCAAGATCCTCGTTTATGCGGCGATCGCAGCCACTGTCGGGATGATCCTGCGGGCGATTGAACAGCGTGCGGGCTGGATCGGCAAGTGGATCGTCGGTTTACTGGGCGCGGCATGGACGGTGGTGACGTTTATGGTCGTGCCCATTCTGGTTCATCGTGACATCGGCGCGATTGATGCAATTAAGGAAAGCGCGGTGCTGCTCAAACAAACCTGGGGTGAAAATCTGATCGGACAGGGTGGCGTGGGTTTGATCTTTCTGTTGGGACACTTTGCGGTTTGGTTACCGTGTGGTTTTCTGGCATTTTCAGCGTTCGCCGCGCAAAGCGCCGGATTGGGGGTGAGCCTGTTGGTCATCGCATTTATCTGCTCGCTGTTGTTAGCGTTGATACAAACCGCTCTGCAGGGCGTTTACTCTGCTGCGCTGTATCGATATGCGGTAGGTCACGAGAATGCGCCAGAATTCGCGAGCGATTTGATGGAGCGCGCGTTTGCGACAAAACGCTGAAGGCCAACGGCAATCCGCCGTGGCACGCGCATGCGCGGCTGCGGCGGAAGGCTACTGCGGCTTGTTCCCACCAGGATCATTGCGCTTTCTCGCCGCCGCAGAATCGCTGGCCGGCTTCGTCTTGATCAGCTGGTCGGCATCGTTCACTTACCTAGTAATGGAACGCTACTGGGGGCCACGACTCTGAGTAGGCTGGTCCAGAAATCCCTGGTGATCGGCGCGGCGCGCCTCAGACCACAGCTCTTCTTGGACCGGCAAGGACAAATCCGCCAAGGATTGTCCACGTTGCGCTCCTAGGTTTTCCATGTGTCGGAAACGCCGCTCAAACTTGGCATTTGCGCCACGCAGCGCCGATCCTGGATCGATTTCTAGTTTCCGACCCAGATTGGCGAGCACGAACAGCACATCGCCGAACTCGTCACTGATGCGTTCCGGACTGCCGCCGTTGGCGATCTCAGCGCGCAATTCTTGCAGTTCCTCTGCGAGTTTTTCCAACACCGCAGCGGCATCGGGCCATTCAAAACCCACCGTTGCCGCGCGTTTTTGTAGTTTACGGGCGCGAATCCACTCGGGCAAACCACGTCCGATATCGGCCAATACGCTGCGATCGTCACCACCCTGCGCCGCGTGTTCGGCGCGTTTAGCGTGCTCCCATGCCAGCGTTTGGGCCTGCGCATCGGCAATTTTGGCGTCGCCAAAGACGTGCGGATGACGGCGAATCATCTTGTCGCAGATGGCGGCGACCACATCGGCAAAGTTAAACGCGCCGTGCTCTTGCGCCATTTGCGCGTGGAATACCACCTGTAGCAGTAAATCACCGAGTTCCTCGCGCAGCTCCGGCAGCGCCTTGCGATCGATCGCATCGGCCACTTCGTAGGCTTCTTCGATGGTGTACGGCGCTACGCTGGCGAAGGTCTGCTCAATATCCCATGGGCAACCACGCTGCGGATCGCGCAACCGCGCCATGATGGCCAGCAAATCTTCAATCGTGGATGGCGATGCCATGCAGACCCTCCAACCAAGGCTGGCTGTCGTCGCCAAAAGCCAAGAAGTTATGCACGAAGAGACTGTCGCGCTGGTTGTAACGCAGTGCTAGCCCGTGTGGATCAATCACCTGTCCACCGGCTTGTTCGACAATGCACTGCCCAGCTGCAACATCCCACTCCGAACAGCGCGAGGCCAAACGCGCGTAGATGTCCAAACCGCCTTCCGCCAAGCGCGCAAACTTTAATGCACTGCCCTGCGGACGGCGCTCAACGGCGCCGAGCTTGGCGTAATAACTTTCCACCGCCGGATGACCGTGCGAGCGGCTGGTGGCCACCCGCGGCACTGGCGGGCAAGGTTTTGTGACCTGCAATGGCGAGGTGCCCTGCGCATCGATACGCCAAGCACCCAAACCCGCCGCGCCATACCAAATGACGCCGGTCGGCGGATGTAACAATGCGCCCAGACACGCCACGCCGTCTTCGACCAGCGCGACGTTGATGCAAAACTCACCATTGCGTTTGACGAACTCCCGCGTGCCATCCAGCGGATCGACTAGCCACAAGCGACGTGCGGACAAACGCGCGGCAAATTGTTCGGGGCCAGACTCTTCGCTGAGCACCAATGCCGCGCTATCGAGCGGTGTCAAAGCGGCCACCAGCCGCCGATGTGATGCCAAATCAGCCATCGTCAGTGGCGATGAATCGGATTTTTGTTCGACGTCAAAGGCACCGGCGTACACCGCCATGATGTCCGCAGCGGCGGCGCGCATCGCCGGAAGAATGCCGTCAATGAACTGCGCGAGTGAATCTTGCGAATAACGTGAGTTCATTGCGAACTCGCTTGCAATCGCAACCATTCGCGCGCCAGAAACAAGGCGGCCATCGCCCGACCTTCGCTGAACTCTTCGATGGTTAACAACTGATGCAGATCATCGAGTTTCCAAGGCAGCACTTCGATTTCCTCAGGTTCATCGCCGGGCAGGCGCCCTTCAAACAAATCACGCGCCAACACCACGTGGGTGACATGGCTCATGTACGTGGGCGCCAGGGAAATCGTCCGTAAAACCAATAACTCGCGCGCACCGTAGCCGGTTTCTTCGCGCAATTCACGTTGCGCGCCTTCCAACAGGGTTTCGCCCTCGTCCACCCGACCACGCGGCAGACCAAGCTCATAACGATGCAGACCCGCGCAATATTCGCGGGTCAGCAACACGGTATTGGCGTCGAGCACCGGCACAATGACAACCACCGGACGCCCCGAGCCATGAATGCGCTCGTAGGTGCGCAGCTCGCCATTGGCGAACTGCAAGTCCAACTGTTCGATCTTGTAACGGGGTTCGATCAGCCTGGATTCGCGGATCAAGGGCAGAGGTTTCATTCCGCAAGTCTACCTATCGCCAAGCGGATACCACACTAAAGCTTCTCACTAAACTGCGACAAAACGTGCGCGTGCAAGGCCGGCGTTCCGGCCAACACGGAGGTGGTCTTAAGACCGATATCAGCGCCGGCGAGATCGGTAAAAACGCCGCCCGCTTCGCGCACGATCACTGTTAATGCCGCGATGTCGAGGATGTTCACATCACTTTCGATCACCAGATCGATGCGACCGCTGGCCAACAAATGGTAGTGATAGAAATCGCCATAACCACGCGTGCGATGCGCGCCACGCACCAAATTGGCCAAAGTCTGCCAGCCATCGCCGCCAGCCAGGGTTTTTAGGTTGCCGGTCGACAAAGTGGCTTTGGACCAATCGCTGGTCTGGGCAATGTGGCAGGCTTTGCCGTTCAGGAAGGCGCCGCCAGCGCGCCGCGCCCAGGCGGTTTCCCGAAATGCGCTGGCGTGCGACACGCCCAATAACAGTTCACCGCGATACATCAACGCGATTTGCGTCGAGAAGAACGGATAACCGCGCACAAAACTCTTGGTGCCGTCAATCGGATCGACCAACCACAAAAAGTCGCCGCTGCCGCTGGTGCCACCTTCTTCACCGTAAATAGCGTGATCCGGGTAGGCGGCCGACAGAAGGTCGCGAATCACCCGCTCGCTTTCTTCGTCGGCCTGGGTAACTGGCGTCAAATCGGCTTTGATACGAACGTCCACGCCGCGCGCGTAATAGTGATCAATCAGTTCGCCAGCGGCGAGCGCGGCGTTTCTGGCCACGCTTAAGGCTTTGTCCAAATCCAAGTTCACAACGTCTCCTGCCCCACATCGACACGCCCTTCGACCACCAGCAAACGACCGCCTTCCATGCGCGGCGCGCCTATCCATTGCAATGCTTCGACGATCGGACCTGCGCTGACGCGCGGCACCAAAATCGTTTCGACCCGATAATTGCCCTGATCGAGACGCGCGTTACCACGCACTTCCAGATCACCATCACCCCGATCGTTGACGCTGGCGTCGATCAATCCATTGCTGCCACGCGCACTTATTTGCAACGTGCCTAAACGAGCGACCACCTGGCCACGCACACCGGCATCGCGCCATTCCAATTGGGCATCAATATCGCGCGGCAAACCCAGTCGAGTCAGCACCATATTGGCATTTTGGGTGACCAACATGCCGGTAGGTTCCAAGGCCGGAATGGCCAATACCGGCGCTAACCAGCCGGCCTGCGCCTGCGCGTTGAGTGCGGTGATGGCAATTTCATGCTCACCGCGTGCCGCAATGAGCGCCGACAAATTCAAATCGGTACCGCTCAATTGCACCTGAATCTGCGGGTTACCGGTGATCGTGCGCCACGGCGACAATTGCCAATCGAGCCGCCCGAGCGCCTGCCCGCGCACCGATGCGCGCATCGCACTGCCCTTCCACAGCGTGCCACTAACACCTTGCAGCGTAAGGCCAGGCGCGTTTGTCCCCCACCAATTCCAGGCCAAGACGGCCGGGAACGTCACCAGCACCGTGCCCAGCAGGACAAGCAGCGAAAAACCCATGATCAGCAACCAACTGCGCTTCATTAAAACTCCGTACCGATCTCAACGCGAGGCCTTCAAAGTCATCGTTGTATTGACAATGCCCGGCACCAACGCGCGGTCCACTGACCATTCGTTGATATCGACATTCTCGTTGCGGTCCAAACCTTCCAGCCAAGCCGCAAGCTGGTCGAAATTGGTGCCTTCCATGGTGACTCTGACTCGATCTTCGCCGAGTGGTTCCACGCGAGTTTGCGCGGTCATCAGACCCGCTTCACGGGCCGAACTATCCACCAGTGCAAACAGCGAGCGCACCGCGCGTGGCGCCGCCATTTTGCGCGCCGCCATAATCGCGGCGACCGGTCCACCGACCGAGGCATTGGCCTGCTGCAAAGTGGCGATGGCGCCACGTGTCAGGGTGCGCGCTTGATCCAAGGGACGCAGCAGCAACAGCCAATAGAGCAAAGCGATAACCAAGCCGGCGGCCAACAACAATAAACGCCGTTCGCGCAACTGCAGGCTAGACCACCAAGCCTTCATGCGCCCCTCCGAATGCGGATACGACCAATGACTTCCTGGCCTTCATAGGAGGTGCTGCCGATCTCGACTTGCCATTCTCGATTCAACATCAATTGCTCGCGCAGCCCCTCAAAGCGCGTTGCGTCGGGCGCGCGCACGGCCACTTCCAGCGTGCCGTCGCCGTACACAAAACCCTGCAAAACCAGACGACTATCGGAGGTAAGCAGAGGCGCCACCCCTTTCAACAGTGCCAAGGCCTCGGCGCGAGCGGTGCCCGATGGACCTAGGCGCGCAAAGGCGCTACGAATTTGAAAAGCCGGATCAACCATGCGCTCATCCGGGCCGAAAACTTGTCGAAACTGCGCTTCCAGTTGTTCGGCAAGCTGCGTCTCGTTGCGCTTCAATTGATAGACCTCCAAGGCCAGCGAGAAGGTGTGCACCAATAACGCGCAGAGCAGCACGATCAAGGCGCGCTGCCACCAGCCACCGCCTACTTGGTCGCGTCCGACTGGCGCGTAGGCGCCCTGCAACAGGTCAACCAGACTGTCATCGACTGGCTGCCGGGATAACCACAGTAACGCCGATTCGATCGGTTGCGCACCGTCATACGTCTCAGCGCTGGCGGCGACCAACACGCGCAAGCTTTCCACGTCTTGCCCGACCACCATCGGCAGTAAATCGGCCTCACAAACGCCGGCCAAGCCTGCCGTGCTGGCGAAACTCGCGTGACCTTCGCTGATCAGCACATCAGCGGCCCTGCCGGGACCGAGAAACGCCGCCTCCGGCACAATCTTGGTAGGCACCATGCCAATTGCCCGCAATTGCGCCTGCAAGGCGTCCAAACGCCGCCTTTCTACGACCGCAACCCAAGTTTCCGTGCCCGCGAGGCGCGGCGGCGCGACAACGTGCAACTCGCCGACGTCGCCCGCTACCCAATCCTCGGCCAAATAGGGCAAACCCGTGCGCCATTTAGACCGGCCGGAACTCGGCAACTGCGCGCGCCGCATCAGCAAACTTTCGTCAGCCCAAACGACTATCGCTTGGTTGACTTGTGGCCAAGTCATCAACTCACCGCCACACACCCCTGGGCCACTCAGCAAGTGTCCTTGCCTGTCGCGGCACAGCCACTCAACGACGCCAGTTGGCGCCACACGTAACCACAGTAGGGTTTGGCTCACGGGAAAAAGAGGGCTAACGTCATGGCGCGCAGTCTAACAGGGGTCAAAGCCGGCGGCTTGCGCGGCATGCCGAGCGCAACACCATTAAATTAGGCTCAAATCCCCACGGGTGCGCAGCTTTTGCGGGTTTGGACTCGTGCAAACCTACTCTATTGAAACGCGGTTTGCGCGCGTTGCAGCACGCGTCCACCGCCGCCGGTGCGCTGCAACAGGCTAAAAAAGCTGTAAGTACGACCTGAAAGTTCAACATCAGAGCGCGCGACGAAGTAGCGGCTGGATACTTTTAAGTCCTGCAGCGCCGCCGGATCAAGAAACACGTTTGCTTGGCCTAACTCATCCACCAATTCCGTCATTGATCGATATTGCGCCTGACCGCCGCGCGATAAACTTTTGGCCAAATCTGCGCTAATGCCATCCGCCAAACTCATCATGCCAGCGATGCTCATCGTATTGATATTCAATCCCACGTCGATCGGCAAGGCGCTCACTTCTGGCGCCAACAGCGAGTAGGCTTTGTCATCAATCCCTTTCACGCGCCGCAACTCTGAGACATGAATAAAAGGCCGATTGGCGGCCCGATACGGCGGATCTGCGCGCAAATAGTCTAAATCTTCGGCACCCTGGGTGGAGGCCTGACTATCCACATCTATCCAATCACTAACCGTATCCAGCAACGCCGATGGCAGCTTAAGTGCGGCGAGCAAACGCGCAAAACGCGCCTGCGCGACCGGATCGCGTGTGCCATTGCGTACCAGCGTGTTGAGATTGAATCGACCGTCCAGATCAATCACCCCACCGCCAACCCGACCACCCGGCACCGGCATCGGTGGCAAGGGCCGCGCCCAAGCATCATTGCGCGTATCGATACCATCGCCCAAATCCAAATCCCGGGTGAGCAGGACCAGCGCAAAATCTTCCATCCCCAGTGATAAAAAACCCGCATCTAACAGGCGTGCTTGGGATTCGCTGCGACTCAAACCATTCGCCGTCACGCCAAACAAGCGGGTCGCGATCAACGCCGCTAGCGCGACAATCAACAAGGCCAATAACAGGGCAACGCCGCGCTGGGTTTTCATCGTGGCGCCTCCGGCAATTCGATCAATCGGGTTATTTCGCCCACATCGTCCAGGACCAGTGTCACTTCCACCGCGCGTGGCAGGCGCTCAGGTGCATTAATGCCGGTGCGGGGTGGCCATTGGTCGACACGCTGCCTGGCGCTTTGCACATAGCGCCATTGCATGCGCTGCACCCCTTCCAAAACGCGTCGGGTGCGCGCGGTTTGCCGTGGACTGCGATCCAAAATGCGGTCGCGCGCGCGCATCAACGCGCCATCTACCACCGCATAGCGGACTCTGCCCGCCTCACTGTGCACGCCGTCGCGATCGCTCACCATGTCCAACAGGGTCCATTCGGCCGAACTCACGGCACCCGCCATGGCCGGCTGATCTTCACCGTAGGCGCCACGCGCCGGCCGCGCGAGCGCCTGACGCAGATCGCGCTCCAGTCCCAGCACCGCAAGTTCGATTGCCCGCTGGCGGTTCGCTTGCGCTTCCAGGCGTTCACGACTGCGCACCAACAAATCGAGCCCCGCATAGGCCATCGTCGCGATCACCGCAAATACGGCAACAGCGACGATCAGTTCGAGCAAGGTGAAACCCAACGCCGAATTTGGCCGATGGCGCGCGCGGCTCATGCTCACTCGCTCCGATCGCGGCCACTGACGAAACCACTAACCGTAGCTAGCGGCAGGCTCGATTCGATCGGCGCTTCGCCCAAGTACACCTGCGCGTCTAGCCTGCGCATATCACCGTCTGGGGTGTCGCTGACCACCAAGCGCCAGCGCCAGATTCGGCCAGCCATGCGGCTTTGACCATCGCGCGCACCTTGCAACGGAAACTGCTCATTGATGCGCGTTTGTGCAATCAAATTGGCAGCAACCCACCGTGCATAGGTGCCATCGCGCAGAATCTCATGCGCACGCGCTTGCTGGCCGACGGCACGCACCGAGGCCGCCAGCGCAATGGCCAAAATGGCCAGCGCCACCATCACTTCAATCAAGGTAAAACCGCGCGACTTCACCGCGGCTCCCACGCAATCATTTGACCCTCACCTTGTTTGTCCAATCCAAAGCGCCAGCCTTTGCTACTACCGTTCGGCAAAAGCAGCAAATCGAAATCACCTAACTCACCGGTGGGCGCGCACATCAATTGCGGCTCGTTGGGTAACGCCGCCGGCAACGCTTCGTCAACACCGAATTCTGAAATAAATAGGCCACTGATCAACTTATGCATGCGTAATGCACCGCGTTTGGTCTCTTTCCAGCCTTGTGGCGTGAGTTCAAACCCGGCGTATAAAGAAGCGCCGTAACCAAATCCAGCATAACGACCCTCGATCACCGCTTCGTCACATAGTAATTGCAGAACACGCTGCAAACGGCGCGCTTCGTCCTCAACTTGCCGGTCACTGCCGCCGCCGCGCGCCGACAGCACCAAGGCTGCGGATAAAATCGCCATCACTGTGATGACGACCATGATTTCTAACAGTGTGAAGCCGCGCTGCCGCATTACCAGTTTCCGATATCCGCGTTATCTTTCTCGCCGCCGGGGCGATTGTCTGCACCATTGGAAAAGATATCGAAATCGCCGCGCTGACCGGGACTCAGGTATTGGTATGGTTCGCCCCAGGGATCATTCGGTAAGCGATCCACATAGCGTTTCCAGTTTGGCGCTGCAGGATTCCCGCCTGGACGTTCACGCAGAGCATCCAAGCCCTGCTGTGTGCTGGGATAGTTAAAATTGTCCAGCTTGTACAATTGCAGGGCCGAGGTCAGCGTTTGAATGTCGCTCTTCGCGCGGGCGACGGCCGCCTCCTGGGTTTTACCGGCCAGATTAAGCACCACCACAGTCGACAAAATCGCAATAATCGCGACCACAACCATAATTTCCAGCAAGGTAAAACCGCGCTGGCGCGGCAGATGAGCCGCACGCGGAGCGAACAATGCCATCATGTACTTGCCTCACATAAAAAGTGCCCGCGCCGATCATATCGCAGCACCGGGCGTTGCCTTGTACTGTCGCTGTGAACGGGAAGGGAGCAAGAGCCGCACCTGAACGCCGTTCCCAGCCAGCCAACCACCAGGAGCACAAGAACGATGACCCGTAACGCCGATCTTGCCACTCGCGACCTGAAAGTGCTGTGGCATCCATGCACGCAAATGTCCGACCATGCGTGGTTGCCGATGATCCCGATTGTGCGTGGCGCTGGCTGTTGGTTGTACGACGCGCAAGGCCAACGCTACTTCGACGCGGTGTCGTCTTGGTGGGTCAATTTGTTTGGCCACGCGCATCCGCACATCAGCGAAGCGGTCGCCGAGCAAGCGCACACCTTGGAACATGTGATTCTGGCCGGTTTCACCCACGAGCCGGCCATTCGCCTCGCCGAGCGTTTGTTAGAGGCCGCTGGCGCGCCGTTTTCGAAGGTCTTTTATGCCGATTCAGGCTCAGCGGCGATCGAAGTAGCGCTGAAAATGAGCTTCCATTACTGGCGCAATTGCGGCCAACCTCAGCGTCGACGATTTGTGGTGCTCACCGGCGCTTATCACGGCGAAACGCTGGGCGCTTTGTCGATGACCCAAGTGCCGCTGTATCGCGAGGTGTATGGCCCGCTTTTGCTTGAACCACTGCTTGCGCCGGCTCCACAAGCGCAAACCGACCCAGCAGCCGCGATTGCCGCCGCCGATATCGCCGCCGATGCCTTGGACGCGCTACTCGCCGCACACGAGGGCGAGATTTGCGCGGTCCTATGTGAGGCTTTGGTGCAATGTGCCACCGGCATGCATATGCACCATGCGCACTATTTACGGCGCGTACGAGAAATATGTGATCGCCGCCAAGTGCATTGGATTGCCGATGAAATTGCGGTGGGTTTTGGCCGCACTGGCAGCGTGTTCGCACATCAGCAAGCGGCGGTTAAACCGGATTTTCTGTGTGTAGGCAAGGGTTTGACCGGTGGCTACTTGCCATTGTCAGCGGTGTTGACCAACGAGGCCGTTTATCAGGCATTTTATGACGACTACGCCAGTTTGCGCGCCTTTTTGCATTCGCATAGTTACAGCGGCAATGCCTTAGCCTGCGCCGCCGCTAATGCGAGCATGGATTTATTGGCTGATCCTAGTTTGATGGCGCGTATCGAACAATTGGGCGCCTGCTTGCAAAATGCATTGGCGCCGCTCGCCAACCATCCACACTGCGGCCCGGTGCGACGCACCGGATTAATCTGCGCACTGGATTTAGTGCTTGATCAGCGCAGCGCAGAACCGTTCCCGTGGCAACAACGCCGCGGACTAGTGGTATATCAACATGCGCTCAAACGCGGTGCATTACTGCGCCCACTCGGCAATACCGTGTATTTCATGCCGCCCTATGTAGCCACAAGCGCCGAACTAGAGTGGCTGGCACAAGTGGCTATCGAGTGTATTGATTTGGCAACGCGAGACTGATGCTATAGTCGGCAGGATTTGCGAAAAATCCCGTAATTCTGATCTGCTCAACCTCCCACTCACTCCCGATCGGCATTTTAGTCCCTTCCTGCTCAAATTATTTACCAACGGACAATTTAGAAGCAGAAAAGTTCCCGACTTCAGTTAACTATCACACCACGCGCCGCGGCATCTGAATCTGGAATTCCACGCCCTGCCCTGGCGTACTCACGCAGTCGAGAGACCCGCGCAACATCTGCGTTACCAAGTTGTACACCACGTGTAGCCCAAGTCCACTGCCACCTTGGCCGCGTTTGGTGGTGAAAAACGGATCAAAAACCCGCAAGCGCACGTCTTCCGACATGCCAACGCCATTATCTCGATACAATAACAACCATTCTTCATCGTAACTTTGGCATTCGATGCGAATTTCGCCGCGCTCGATTCCGTCGAAAGCATGGATCGTTGAGTTCATGATCAAATTAACGACGATTTGCGACACCGCGCCTGGGTAGGTGTAAACCTGTAAATCGTCTGGGCATTTAACCGTGACGCAATGCTGGGTTTTCTTAAGTGCTGGCCCCAGCGATAGCAGAATTTCTTCCATATAGGTTTTTAAGTTGATTTCTCGGGCTTGTTCACTGGACTGATCCACCGCGACTTGCTTGAAACTCTTGATCAACTGCCCGGCACGGCGCAAATTAGACAAAATTAGCTGCGCGCTACTCAGTGCGTCTGTTTGATAGGTTTCTAATGCTAAACGCGACACTTTACCGTCGGCGGCCAATTTGATCAGCCTCCGCGTTTCGTCTTCCAAATGGGAGGCCGCGGTCACGCCAATACCTAGGGGTGTATTGATTTCATGGGCGATGCCGGCAACCAGACCACCCAAGGCTGCCATTTTTTCTGATTCAACCAATTGTTTTTGGGTCAGTTTCAACTCACCCAAAGTGAACTGCAGCTCACGATTGGACAAACGCAGTGCGCGCGTGCGCTCTTCTACGCGATGCTCCAATTCGTCATTGAGCTTGCGCAGCGCTTCGGCAGCTTCGGCGCTTGCGCTGACGTCGCGACTGGTGCCGACCATGCGCAGTGCCGTGCCTTTTTCGTCGCGCTCAACGGCAAATCCACGCGATAGCACCCAGCACCAGTCACCGTCCAAGGTGCGCATTCGAAAGGTGTTTTCGTAAAATTCCGAGTCACCCTGGATGTGTTTGGTCAACTCGTTCAACACCGCCGACTGGTCGTCTGGATGTACTTGCTCAAGAAACTGAATTCGGCTGGCAAATTGCACCTGGGATGAGGTGCTGATGATCGGCAAGATATTGTCACGATCCATCTTGCCGCTGCGCAGATCCAAATCCCACAGTTCGTCGCGACTGCCCCACAGCGCCAACTTGAGGCGTTCTTCACTGCGCCGCACCGCCTCAGCGGCCAAATGCTCACGCTCCCAGCGGCGGCGGGTGCGAATCCACGCCAGCGCACCGATGCTGAGGAGGAGCGCAATGTAAGCGGCGATCGCCGCAGGCGTCCGCCAAGCCTCTGGCGCCACCGTCAGTTGCAAGGTGGATTCCGGACCGAAATCACCACCGTCGCCGTCGCGGGCGCGCACCCTCAATTGGTACATTCCGGGTCCCAGATTGGTATACGCAGCGGTGTGCGAGAAGCTCTCGTCCTCGATCCAATCTTTATCGAAACCATCCAATTTGTAGCTGTATCGCAAGCCGTCGGGATTGGCGAAATCCAATGCGGAATAATCAAGCGCAATGCTCGACAGACCAGATGGCAAATCCAATGCGTCGAGAGCGTGGATAGCGCGTGTCAGCGGCGAACGGGCATCCACACGCTGCAACTTGACTGCTGCATTGTCCAAGCGCAACTCGGTAAATACCACACGTGGCGCCCGATCCCCGCGCGGCAAACGGTCGGGATGAAAAGCCAACGCGCCGCGCAAACCCCCGAAATAGATGGTGCCATCGGCAGCGCGCACGACGCTGCCAATGAAATAACCGGAGCGATCCATGCCATCGCTGGCGCTGAAACTCTGCACCTCACCGGTACTGGGATCATAGGAATTCACCCCCGCCGTGGTACCTATCCACAATTTACCGCGGCGATCTTCGACCAATGTTCCGATGGCTTCGGCGCCCAAACCTTCGCGCTTGCCGATTGCAGAAAATGTCAAGCTGCCGTTTGCACGTCGGCTTACCCGATTAATGCCACCGCCCTGGGTGCCGATCCACAACACGCCATCGTGTGCTTCAACGATCATCGTCACCGAATTATGGCTGATCGATTCAAAGTCACCTGGGCGCTCACGAAAATGTTCAAACGCGCCCGTCGCACGGTCAAATCGCGCTAAACCGGCGCCAAAGGTACCCACCCAGAAGGTGCCATCGCGCGTTTCCGCCATCGTATAGACGTTGTTGGACTGCAATCCATTGGGCTTTTGGGCGTCTTGCGCGTACACCTCAAAGCCCAAAGCATCACCACGCCAGCGTGCCAAACCACCCGTTTCGAAACCTGCCCAGAGGGTGCCAGATCGATCAATAAACAGGACTTGCACCACATTGTCCGGCAAGGCCCGCACGCCGCTTGCTTCACGACGGAAGCGATCAAAGCCGCTGCCATCCAGACGCATTCGTGAAATGCCAGCGCCTTGCAAGCCCACCCATAAATGTCCGTCAGCCGTGCGCGCAATCGACTGCACGACGTTGCCCGCCATCGAGTTGGGGTCATTGCTATCGTGCAGCCAGCGCTGCAGCACACCGCGCTTAATGTCGTAATGCACCAAACCGCCGCCCTCCAGCAGCCCCATCCACAAGCTGCCATCGTGATCCATCCACAAGGCACGCACCGGACTGGCGGGCAAACTGCTGCGGTCTCGGCCATGATTGCGGATCAATCGAACCACTTGAGTCGCCGGATTATGGATGCTGAAACCGCCCACCCAAGTGCCGACCCACAGCAGCCCGTCGCGATCTTCGAACAAACTGGCAATACGATTACCAGCCGGACTGCCGGTATCGCCGGCGTCGTGCCGCCAGGTCAGAAAGGACTCTTTATGTGGATCAAATATCGCCAGTCCATTCATCGTGCCGACCCACAACTGACCGGCGCGCGTGCTCAACAAACAGCGAATCTGGTCATCCGGTAAAGCGCCTTCGCGTCCGCCCTCGCTGCGATAACGCGCTTGCATCGCCCCATCCGCGGAGATGCGTAACAGACCGTCGCCCGTTGTTCCAATCCAAATACTGCCGTCCGCGGCGAGCGCAAGCGCTTGAATATCCGCAGCTTCATTGCCCGCCACTGCCACTTGGCGCCAGCTGTTTTTTTGCAAATGGTGCTGCCAAAGGCCGCGACTGCCCGCCACCCAAACCGCGCCGTCCGGACCTTCCACCATGCTGCGAATGACACCCAGATTGACATCCGCAGCCAAGTTGGAGAAGCGCTGCGCTTGCGGCGCTAAGCGCTGCACACCGCCGGCGGTGGTTGACACCCATAAGCTGCCATCGGCGACGCGTAACAGGGAAACCACGCTGTCTGCGGCTAAAGAGCCCGCCTCTTCGGTGCGCCGCAACACGGTGACTGCATCGGTCGCCGTATCCAAGTGATTCAGACCACCCGCCATCGTGCCTATCCACAATGCGCCTTGATCAGCCCGTGCCAGCGCGGTGATGTGTCCATCACTGAGGCTGCTAGGATCACGTCGATTGCGGTAGTACACCCGAAAACCATAACCATCAAAGCGATTCAGGCCGTCCTGACTGCCGATCCACAAGAATCCTTGTTCGTCTTGCAAAATCGCGCGCGCGGTCGGTTGCGACAATCCGCTGCCTATTCCAAAACTGCGAAAGCGCACCGCGTCTACCGATGCCAGCTCAGCGCAAAAAGCCAGCTCCGTGCAGCAGAGCAGCAGTAAAGCCCAGCAGCAGCGTAGGCGCGCGTTCACGCCGTCTCGCCTGCGCCCGGTGCTACGCGCGGCAACAGCAGTCGAAAGTGGGTGCCTTTATCCAACTCACTGTTGCAACTGACTTGACCACGCAGCACCAGGGTGATCAAGTTGTAGACGATGTGCAAACCAAGTCCGCTGCCACCACTGCCGCGTTTGGTGGTAAAAAACGGCTCAAATACGCGATTTTTCACGCTTTCACTCATTCCCTTGCCATTATCGCGAAAGTCGACCAAGACATCGTCACCATCCAACGCGCATTCAATGTTGATTTGGCCATGGTCTTCGTCGGCAAATGCGTGAACGAGCGCATTCATCACCAGATTGACGATGACTTGGTAGAACGCGCCCGGATAGGTATCCATGGTTATTCCTGCATCGCATTTGATCTCAACCTGCACCCGACTTTTCTTAATGCGCGGATGCAAGGACAATAAGATTTCATCCAGATATTCGCACAATATAAAGCTGCGGCGCTGCTCACTTGATTGATCCACCGCCACCTGCTTGAAGCTGCGCACCAATTGACTGGCGCGTTCCAGATTGCGCAGTACCAAATCACTGCTCTGCTGGGCTTGGTCTAAAAACTGTTCCAGATCCGCGCGGGTCATTTTGCCTTCCCTTACGACCCGCACTAAACGTTGAGACTCGAGCTGCAGGTGCGAGGCCGCGGTGACGCCCACGCCGAGTGGCGTATTGATCTCATGCGCCACACCTGCGACTAGGCCACCGAGTGCCGCGAGCTTTTCCGATTCCACCAGTTGGCGCTGCGCGCGCGTGAGTTGATCGAGGGTTTGTTTGAGATCGACGTTGGCTTTCTCCAAAGCCGCGGTACGACGTTGCACCCGCACTTCTAACTCTTCGTTGAGGAAGCGTAAATCTTCCTCCACTTGTTTGAGCTTCGAAATATCCCGATTGGTGCCGACCATGCGCTGCGCTTTGCCCTGAGGATCACGCAGGAGCACGCGGCCTTTGCTCAAAATCCACAGCCAACCACCCTGTAGAGCCCGCGTTCGATAGCTGCATTCATAATGATCGACCTCCCCTTTTAGGTGCGCGACCAGCGCATCGCGCACGCGCGTCTGGTCACTGGGATGGATGTACTGCAGATAGTCAATGAGTTTCGGGAATTGCACTTCGGCAGTTAGCGCCGTCGCACTGAGCGCATTTTCGCGGCGCATCCTGCCGCTGCTTAAATCGACGTCCCACATTTCATCGCCGCTGCCCCACAGGGCCAGGTTCAAGCGATCTTCGGAACTGCGCAAGGCCTCTTCATTGGTGCGCAACTCGGTGATATCGAATGTGGTTCCCACCATGCGCAAAGCCCGGCCTCGCGCGTCACGACTAAACACCCGTCCACGCGACAGCAGCCAACGCCACTGCCCGTCAATATCAGGACTTCGATAGCTGCACTCGAATAGATCGTTGTCACCCTTGACGCAGGCAATCAGCGCTTCACGAAAACGGGCGCGATCGTCAGCGTGTACAAATGGCGTATAGGCCTGCAGCGAAGCGGCACTGGCGCTGCGCGTGACCTGCATATGTTCCAAGCGGTTGCGGCGCAGCAGCTTGTCCAAGCGCAAATCGGCGTCCCACAATTCCGCACGGCTACCCCACAAGGCGTATTTGAGCAATGCTTCGCTCTGCGCGAGCGCGTCTTGGCTTTGCTCACGCTCAACCAAGCGACGCCGGTAGCGCCAGCCGATCAGCGCCAGCAAAGTGACCAGTAACAAGGCATAAGCCAGCCGTGCCCAGAGCCCCATCCACGGTGCCGCGAGCACGTCAATCGGCACGCTTCGTTGACCCACTATGGCGCCACGATCAAGCGCCTGCACCTCAAACACGTACTGGCCCGCTGGCAATCCGGTATACGTTGCGATTCGCCTTTTTTCATCGGTGGCGATCCATTGCGCATCGCGTCCCTGCAATCGATAGCGGTAGTGCAGCGCGCTCGCTCGGCGTGGATCAAGCGCGGCAAATTCGATGGAAAACAAATCCTGGTCGTGGCGCAGACGCAAGCGCTCTGCAAATTCAATGGCCTGCGTGATCGGTGCATCGGCGCCGGGTTTTACCGGGCGATTGTCAATGCGCAGTTCCGTCAACAGCAGCGGCACATCGCGACGCTCCAATCGCAGGTCTTGAGGCGACGGAATGCTCAGTAAACCCTGGGAACTGCCAAAATGCAGCGTGCCGCTGTTATCACGCGCGGCGGCGCCGACAAAAAAATCCGCGGCCAAGGCGGGGTCGCGATCGTCGAAACACTCAAACTCATCTTTCTCAACGAAAAAACGGCACACACCACGCGAGGTGCTAATCCACAACTCGCGATTGCCGCCATTCAGAATGGCAGACACCATCGAAGACACCAATCCTTGAGCTTCCGAGTAGGTTTTGATCTGCGTCGGCAGGCCGTTTGCGTCACGCGTAATTGCGCTTAAACCGCCGCCCTGGCTGCCCAGCCAAAGCAGGCCTTGCGCGTCTTCCAGCACACTGGTCACGCTCTCGTGCGGCAAGGCCAGCGCGCCGCCCGCGGTCAAACTGCCCGATTTGCTGCTGCGCGGATCGAACCAAAACACACCACCCCGGCGCACGGCAAACCACATAAAACCATCGCGCGTCTGCACGATTGCGTTAATCGCAGGGCGCGGCAAACCATTGGCAATGGGCCAGGCCCGCGGCTGCGAACAGTCCGCGCACAAGGAGTACACGCCGGCGCCCAACAAACCGATCCATAGGCTGCCATTGCCATCCAAACTGAGTGCCTGCACCGTGCTGGCCGGCAAACCATCGTCGCCAACCGGGAATCGCCGGATTCCCCCATCGCCGAGCAGCAAATCCAGCCCGCCGCGCCGATAGCCCACCCACAGCCCGCGCGGCTCGTGCAGCAAGGCCGTGACATCATCAGCGGCGAGCGGATGCGGCGCAGACTGCGTATTAAATTGACGGATCACGCTGCCATCCGCCGCCAATTCCGCAACGCCGCCGCGATCAATCATCCCCACCCAGAGTCGGCCACCGTCGGATGGCGACAATGCCGTCACCGCATTGGACGGCAGCCCAGTGGTGCGCTGCACCACCCGAATCTGCTCGCTACCGGCATCAAACAGCGCCACACCGGCAGTCCAAGTGCCAATCCACAACAAACCACTGCGATCGCTGTACAAAGCAGCCACCCGATCACCCGGCAAGCCGTTGGGATCACTTGTTTCATGGCGCCAAATACGGACGCTGCCGTCTTGCTCCAGGCGCGCCAAACCCTGCGCAGTGCCGATCCACAATCGACCGCTGCGATCAAATTGCAAAGCGCGCACCGCATCATCGGGCAAAGCAGCCGGCGTTTTATCCATGCGAAGCTGCTGCTGAACACGCCCCTGTGGGTCAATCAGCAGCACACCGGCCGTAGCGCTGCCGATGGCATAACCACCGCCGGGCCGCGGCACGCCCACCAGAATGCTGCCTTCGGTTGGTCTGCTAGTCAGCAAGCGTTGCGCCGCCTTGCCGGGATCAAGCGCCCACAACTCACCGTCACTGGCGAAAATCAGCCGACCGTCGTCGTGTACGTGCAATAGCTTTTGTCGATCGGTAAAGCTCGGCAATCCGGGCGGTGTTTCGAAGCGCCGCGACAGCGCATCAAAACGCGCAATGCCACCCCGCCGAGTCGACACAAAAACCGCAGCCTGCGTCCCAGCATGTAAGGCAAGCACCACGTTGTCGCGCAATGCGCCTGCGCTGCTGCCCGCAGCAAAGCGCTCAAAGCGCATCAGCTGCGGATCAAA
>CAZLSB010000030.1:20106-24096 GCA_964561825.1 uncultured Xanthomonas sp. | reverse complement strand
CCTCAATGATGTTCTCTTGTGGCTTTTGCAAACCAGGTGGAGCCGTGGCCGGGAGCAAAAGCAGCCCAGCCAAAATGGAATGGACAGTCAACGTGACGGCGATTGCCGTTACGCGCCTGAAGTTGAGACCCTGTTGTCCCTGGGAGTGATCGTTAGCAGCCATCAGCGTTCGGTCAAGAATGGACTCGTTTTCATGCGCTGGAATCCGCGTTCCCCGGCACTTATCTGCCTGGACCGTTAGCGGAAGCCTCCCCAAAGTTGGGCAAAGCTACACCACTGATAATCGGCCCACAAGATAGATGGTGCGAAGGGGACCCGGCTCAGCGTCCCAAAGACTTTAGCGCTTGCGTGGCGTTCTTTGCCGACTCAGGATAACTCTGAGCCTTCTGGAACGCTGCAATTGCGGCCGCCTCATTACCACTGTCAAGTTCTGCAATTCCCAATTGATAATAAGCGTTGCCCAACTGGCGCAGACTGCCCTTCTGAATCGCCGCTGTAAACGCCTCACGCGCTTCTTTTGGCTTTTCCTGATCGAGAAGTACCTGCCCTACGTAAAGATCAGCCGTACCGTCGTCCGTGGAGAGCTGCGCGGATTGCCGAAACGCGCTCAAGGCGCTTTCCAATTCTTCGGCGTCGTAGAAGGCTTCGCCAACTTGAAGATATCGAACCTTGGTCTTAACAACAATGCCTTTATCCAAGCCTTCGAGCATCGCAGCGCCCGCATCTTTCGGTCGCTCCAACTCTCGGTAAGCGGCATACAGGTTTATATACAGGTTTTCCTTTCCAAGCCTGCCCTGGCTGCGCAGCCCTTCCAACAGCGTGATAGCGTCTTGTGCCTTGCCAGCATCCAACAGTAATGCCGTCAGGAAGTTGACAAATTCAGCATCATCGGGCGCACCGGCCAGCACCTCGCGACCAAAGCTGATCGCCTCTTCGGTGCGCTCCAAAGACAATAAACTATTCGCCTTCATTTGCTGCCAGGCGCGCTCCGGCGGATCGCCCGTGGCGAACGCTTTATCGATATTGACCAGCGCTTGATCGAAGACATCCTGGTCAAAGAAGTTTTTTGCCTGCAACGCCCAGTTACGCCCGCTGACCGTGTCGGCGTCTTTCGTCCAATCATCAAAGGCGGCGGCCGACTCGGTGAATTGGTCGTTCATGTGGTACAGCTCAGCCAACGTCAGCTTGAGCTGAAAATGTTCCGCGTTGGGCAGTGCGTCGGTAGCCAATGCAGCTTTGAACTGCGTGATGGCCTCTTCGATTTGATCCTGATTGTAGGAAATGAAGCCGCGCAGCTGTGCAATTTTTCCGCGCTCGTAATCATTCAGCTTCGGACTATCCAGCTTATCGAGCCCAGCGCGGGCTTCGTCATAAGCATCCGCCTCGTACTGATCGGCAATTTTTGAATAAGCCTTGACGAATTTCTGACTGGAGTTGGGCTTTTTGTCGGTCCGCCCGGTTTTGCTGACCGCCGATTTTTCGTCCTTTTTCTCTCGTGCTGCGTCGACTGGCGCGACGCTCATCGCTAGCGCGCCACCTAACATCAAAGCCGCCATCAGGCGAAATTTGAACATCACCCCTCCCCGTGTTCAATGCAGCAGCAAAAAGCGCTTCCCGCAAGCATGCCTCAGGAGAGCGCTACCGCGGTTAAAAATAAGACTATCGATTTTTGCCGCGTTCAAGCGGCAGCTGATCCTGCAACCATGCCGCAATTCCACCCTTCAAACTGTAGACTTTTGCATGTCCCGCTTTGGTTATCCGGTCTGCAACCTCGCCACTGCTCGTGCCACTTTGGCAATACAACAGCACCGTTGCCTCTTTGTATTTACTAATCTCTTTGGCGCTCGGATCGACCTGCGATGGCGTGAGGTGACGCGCGCCACGGATGTGGCCTTTGTCATAGTCGGCGGTGGGACGCAGATCAATCAGCAGTGCGTTACCGGTGTTGAGTTCCCGCGTGAAGTCGAACGTCGACAGATTGACGGCTGCGCGCCCATGCGCACGCCACTCGACTACTAACCAAGCCACCACCAGGACGACGATCAGCGTCCACAGTATCGGGTGGTTAGTGACGAACTCGACGAAGCGCTGCATCGGCTACGCACACCACACGGGCAAGAGGGCGCGGATTATGGCGTGCGCGGTGCAACTAGGGAAGGTCTGAAACGGCCTGCGATGCTCGCAATTGATGCAAAGTCATCAACTACTTGCATGTGCGTGAGAACGCATACGCGGCCTGGGCGCTTTTCGACTGGATGAAGATGGCGAAGCGGCCACCATTTCCGGCCCGGTTCGAATTGATGCCAGCGAATCTGGCGCTTACCCGGAAGTCGGCGCTCGCTACAGCCTCAACCAGCCATGGTCGCTGCGTGCCGGTTACACCGGGTACTATTTTGATGCAGGCGGCGACGGCAACCTGTGGGGCAGCGTGCAGCTCTACTTCTGATCGCCTGACAGGTGTCTAAAAGGAACGCATCGCAGGTACGGCAGCGAAAAGCCGTGCCTGCGGCGGTTTATGATCAAGGCTTCTGCGCGATCATCGCAACTCATGAAATATGCGGGCTAAACTATGACTGCCGTATTCATCACCTCCACTGGCACCGGTATCGGCAAGACGTTCTTGACGGCTGGCCTCGTCCGTTACTTTCGAGACCACGCTCGAAGCGTGGACGCCTACAAGCCGGTGATCAGCGGCTTCGATCCTGCCGCGCCGCAGGAAAGCGATAGCGGGCTTATTCTGTCTGCGCTGGGTCGCGGGCTGACTGAAGCGGAAATCGATCGCATTTCCCCGTGGCGCTTTGCCGCGCCACTTTCTCCCAATATGGCCGCCCGCATGGAAGGACGGCAAATCAGTTTCGAAGCACTCGTGACCCATTCAAGCGCGTGTGCGAGCGCCGCGGACATCGTATTAATCGAGGGCGTCGGCGGAATCATGGTGCCCTTAGACGAACAGCACACGGTTCTTGATTGGATGTTGGCAATCCGGCTGCCGACCCTGCTCGTCGTCGGCAGCTATCTTGGCACCATCAGCCACACCTTGAGCGCGCTGGACGTGCTTTGGCATAGGGGACTGCAAGTGCGGGCGATTGTGGTCGACGAGAGCTTGGATAGCTCAGTGCCGTTCGAAGATACCGTCGCCACCATCAAACAGTTTGCGCAACAGACCGAGGTGATTGCGTTGCCCCGCCTAGACGGCGCGTACCACAACCACCCCGCATTTGCACAGCTTGGGCAAAGACTGTGAGCAATTTCGATTTCGAAGCAGCGCAAGCGAGCAAGGTCAGCTCCACTGATGGTGCGGCTAGATTGTCCATGCGACAGCCGGACGACTGGCATGTCCACCTTCGCGATGGACCGATGCTTGCCGCGGTGGTTAATCACACTGCGCGCCAATTCGCGCGCGCGATCGTGATGCCAAACCTGGCTCCGCCGGTGACAACCGCCGCCGCGGCGCAAAGCTATCGAGAGCGCATTTTGTCAGCCGTTGCGCCAGGTCTGGCCTTCACGCCGCTAATGACGGCCTATCTGACCGACGGCATCGATCCACTTGAGATCGATCGCGGTTTCACCTCGGGTGTGTTTACAGCGGCCAAGCTCTATCCAGCGCGGGCGACCACCAATTCCGACCACGGGGTGACCGATGTCCAGCGCATCTACCCTGTGCTCGAGCGGATGCAAGGCCTCGGCATGCCATTGCTGCTGCATGGCGAGGTGACCGATCGACACGTCGATATCTTTGATCGCGAGGCGGCGTTCATCGATACTATCCTGACCAAAATCATTGCGACTTTCCCGGCGCTCAAGATCGTGCTGGAGCACATCACAACCGCTGAGGCGGTGCAGTTCGTCGAAGCCGCCGGACCTAAGCTCGGCGCCACCATCACGCCTCATCACTTGGTGATCAATCGCAACGCCATGTTCGAGGGCGGCATCCGACCGCATCTTTATTGTCTGCCGGTCGCCAAGCGCGAGCGGCAGACAATAAAGATG
>CAZLSB010000030.1:0-20096 GCA_964561825.1 uncultured Xanthomonas sp. | reverse complement strand
ATCGCCTCGCACTGCGTCAGGCCGCGACCTCGGGAAATCCAAAGTTCTTCCTCGGTACGGATTCCGCGCCGCATGCGATCAGCGATAAAGAATCCGCCTGCGGCTGCGCCGGCATCTTCAACGCGCCGGTAGCGCTCGAAAGCTATGCCGCAGTGTTTGAGGAAGAAGGGGCGCTCGACAAACTCGAAGCCTTCGCATCCGAACATGGTCCGCGCTTCTACGGCCTGCCGCTCAATCCAGGCCGTATCGTGCTCGAACGAACGGCGTGGCGCGTGCCGCAGGACATCGCCGCCGCCGATACCCGCGTCGTGCCCTTCCACGCCGGCACCGAACTTGCGTGGCGCTGCATAGGGCCGATCGATGAGGCTAGCAGCTGTCAGACAGAGTGAGGAACCGGACAGCGATGGACGCCGCGGTCATCCGCCCATCGCTTTTTACTGCTCTAGCGGCGCCGGTGATTGCCAGCAAAAGCCGGCGCGTCTGAGCAGCGCGGCGGTTTCAAAGAGCGGCAATCCCATCACGCTCCAGTAGCTGCCGTGGATGTGCTCGATGAAGGTCGCTGCTCGTCCTTGAATGGCATATGCGCCTGCCTTGCCAAAGGGTTCGCCGCTGGCGACATAGGCTTCCATAGCTCCCTGCGACAATTTGGCAAAACGCACCGCCGTGCTGCAACTGATCACCTCGTCAAATGCCGGGCCGATCAGCGCGACACTGCTGAGGACTTCGTGCTCTCGCCCAGACAGCAGCGCGAGCATTTTCATTGCATCTTGCGCATCCTGCGGTTTGCCAAAAACGTGGCCGTCGAGCAGCACCTCCGTATCTGCGCCAAGCACCAATCGATCGAACTGTTGGGCATAGGCTTCACGACCTGCACTGGCTTTGGCGCGGGCAACTCGTCGACTGTAGGCTGCCGGTGACTCGCCTGCGCCCGGTTGTTCTGGGACATCGCAGCGCACCACCTCCGCTTCAATACCGATCAATCGGAGGAGTTCGACTCTGCGCGGCGAGCCCGATGCCAAAATTAGTTTTTGCATGGTGCGGCCCGGTGATAGGGGTGGTTATCGAGCATGCTGACCGCGCGATAAAGTTGTTCGGCCAACACGATGCGAACCAATGCGTGGGGCAATGTTAAGGTGCCCAGTGACCATTTTTGTTGCGCAGCCAAAAGACACTGCGGCGCCAGTCCGTCTGGGCCGCCGATCAGAAAGCACAGGTCTCGACCGTCCATCATCCAATGGCTTAGCTGTTTGGCGAGCATCTCACTGGACCATTGCTCGCCATTGCCATCCAGTGCAATCAGCCTGGAATGTTTGGGAATTGCGGCGAACATCCGCTGGCCCTCGTCAGTAACAGCCCGACTGACTGCGGACTTGCCGTTGCGTGGCCCTAGCGGCAATTCGGCCAATGACAATGGCAGTTTGTATGCCAGGCGCTGAGCGTATTCATCAAATCCTGCCTTCACCCAAGCGGGCGCGCGCTCGGCGACCGTCAATATGTGCGCGCGCATCGCCATCGGATCAACGCTCGTTCAGTTGCAACGGGCGTCAGGCCACGGCTGCGATAGGCTCTTGCGCCAAGCTCCAAAGGCGCTCCAGCGCGTAAAACTCTCGCACACGCGGCAACATGACATGGATCACCGTGTCACCTAAGTCGACCAGCATCCACTCCGCATCACGCTCGCCTTCGATACCAATGGGCATCATTCCAAGCTTCTTTGCGGTGACAACCACCTCGCCACCCAGCGCTTTGACATGGCGAGTGGAAGTGCCACTGACAATCACCAGACAATCGGTGATGCTAGTTTTGCCACGCACGTCGATCACCTTTAGATCGTTGGCCTTCATTGCGTCGAGCCGGGCCAAGACCGCATCACGAACCAACCTATCAATGCTAGGCGGCGCCACTTTCGATTTTGCAGTGCGCGAAGCAGGCTTCTTGATGCCCACAACCTGGGCCACAACCTTAATCTTTGTTGCTTCAGCCTTGGTTCGCTTAGGGGCAGCCGTTTCGCGCGGTGCCTTAGAAGGTGCGTGAGCTGCGTTTTCTTCGGCTGCTGGGTTCAATGGTGCAGCAGTGTCTGCCAAAGTTTGGGTGCGGCGGGCACCCGGTTTGCGCGTAGGCGTGGTATCCAATGTTCAATTATCCTAGAAACCAGGTTGGACGGGGTAGAGTGTGCGCTTATGGGTGTGCAGGCATAAGCGCAATCAGGCGGCATGGTTGTTCCATTCCAACGAGTTGCAACGCAGCCATGTGCAGCCACAACCGTGCAAACTGCCCCGTAGCGGACTCACCCAATGGGTGAACGAGCGAAATTGCTGAAAAGCTAAAAGAATTATGATGCTATGGGTGACTAGAAGAGGTCAACTGAGGTTGCTAGGATCATCTCCAATCAGGTCAGCATTCATTGTGGGGGCCAGCGGCTGATCACTTTACGCTTAAGGCCAAGGCTTCGGAAAGTCCACCCGCGCGGCCGCGATACCAATCTTGGCTGAGGATCAAATCCAACACTGCGTCGGGGACCAAATAACGCACCGAGCGTCCCACGCGCAGGCGCTCGCGGATGAGGGTCGATGATACTGGCATGGGCGGTATTTGCAGACGCAGCACGCGACCGGCTGGAACTGCCTGCAAATCTTGCGCATCGGCCGTGCCTGCGCTCGCCAACAGGTCTTCCAAGCGCGGATCGATAAGACCGTGCGCATCGGGCCGCGTTAGCACCGCAATATGCGCCAAGGTCGAGATTTCGCGCCAGCGGTACCAGCTCGGCAGGCCGGCAAATGCGTCTGCGCCCAACACCAGGACCAACGAACGGCGCTCGCCGATTTCCGCGCGCAGACTAAGCAAAGTATCGAAGGTGTATGACGGACCAGGGCGCTGCAGTTCGCGGGCATCACAACGTAGCCCGGGTAACCCCAGTACCGCGGCTTCCAACATTTGCAGGCGCTGCTCGGCTGAGACCAAGGGCTGTTCGCGATGCGGCGGCACCGCGCACGGCAGCAAGCGAATTTCCTCTGCTGCCAAGGCTTCACGCGCTTCGATAGCAGCCCGCAAGTGCCCCACGTGTACTGGATCAAAAGTTCCACCGAGGATTGCCAAGCTGCTCATGCGGCAAAGCGCAGCGCGCGTGAAGGTGGCAACGTGCCACGCAGCAGCCAGCGCTCAACTTCCACCCAAGGTTCTCCTGCCGCTCGCCCTTTGCAAACCAGGTCAATTCGCGACGCTTCACGCAATCGAGCCATCCAGCCGCGACCCAGGGCTCGTTCATAAGTTGCAATTCGCGCACCGAAGACGCGCTGCGCCGGCCAATAGCTATGCAAACCAGCTCCGCTTTTGCGCAGCTCATCGGCCCCGGCCAGAATGGTGATTTGCGAGATCAGATAGCCAAATAATTCAGCAGGGTGAGTGCCATCCGCGCGCAGTCCAGACAGCACGCGGCGCACACGTTCCGGTCGCGCGCCGAGTACCGCGTCAAACAGATTGAAAACATCGAAACGAGCATGGTCGGCCACCAAGTCAACCAAGGCCGCAGCATCCAGACTTTCGCCGGGCGTTAACAAAGCGAGCTTCGATAGCTCCTGGTGTGCAGCAAGCAAATTGCCCTCCACTCGCGCCACCAGTTCTTCGATGGCATCGTCGGTCAAATTCAAGCCCACAATTTTCGCGCGCTGCATGAGCCATCTGGGCAATTCGTCCACCTGCATCGTGCGAATCGGAACGATCACGCCAAGCCGGTCGACGGCGGCCACCCACGGCAGGCTCTCAACGGTACGAGTCCACTCATTGGCCTGGATAATCAAAACATCTAAGTTGGGATCGTCCAGAAATTCGAGAATCGCGGCGCTCGCATCGGCGCCCAGTTTCACTGAATTGAGGCGCAGCTCGATGACGCGCTGCTTTGCAAACAGTCCCATCGACCGAATGTCTAACCGCCATTCCGACCAATCGAAGCGCGCGTCAACATGGTAAACCAGTCTTTCGGCGCCCGTAGCGAGGGCGGCTGAACGAATCAGATCCACCGCTTCCTGCTGCAAAAGCGGTTCATCACCAATCACCAAGTAGGCCGCCCGTAGGCGATCCGTCACATGTTTACGCAATTGTTCGGGCTGCAGTATGCGCACTTAGTAAGACTCACGCTGCGGCCAGACACTCGCTGATCAACTGTTCGATTTGGCCCAAGTCTGGAATGACGGCTAGATCGTCGCGCAACATGACGTTCATCAAAACGCCGGGGCGCGTAGGCACCGACTCATTGGATGGAACCAAAGCCTCCTGTGACACCGTAGTCAAGCGCGGGAATCCCTGCGCAAGCATCGCGATATATGGCATGCGCACGTGACCACTGAGCGCCTTGAGTACAGTGACGCGCGTACCGCGCGAACCTTCATCAAGCGCCATACCTGACAACAACGAGAACGAAAACAACGGCAAACGCCAACCGCGCCAGTTGATTCTGCCCATCAACCATTCAGGTGCGTTGGTAATTTTCTCGGGATTTGACAAAGTGATCACTTCGGCAACGCTGGCATTGGGCAGAAGCACCCGACCGTTGGTGATCGGGATCATCAAACCGCGGATTTCACTTTGTTCAATCATGATGCCGCCTGTGTTCGCATAAACGCGCCGTACAACCCGTAAACGCCCCGTGTATGGGAGATGTTTGCCCGATTAAGTCAGTACTTGGAGCACTCGATCCGCCAATTCGGCCGGCGTACCCTCAAAGCGCACTAAACCTTGCGATTTTGCCGAATCAATCATGGATGCGATCACGCAAGATGCGCGATCTTGTACCCAAACCTGTCCGCCACGGGAGGTGAGATAACGCCCGCCTTCCACGGCATCGGATCCCATTCCGCTGAACAAAATGAGTGTCGCGTGGTCACCAAAGCGATCAGCAAAAGCGCGGGCCAAGTGGTCAATCGAAGGATTGTACGGCGAGCCCGAACTGGTAGAGCTGAGTCGAACATGCCCGGTCGCATCAACGTCCAATTGCTCATTGGCAGGTGCAACGATGACTTCACCGTGACGCAAGCGCTCACCCGACTTTGGACAGCGAACCGACAACGCAGTGGCGTGATCAAGCTGTGTCGCCATCATCGCCAAAAACTCCGCCCCCATATGTTGCGCGACCACGAATGCCGCCTGCGTGTTTGCCGGTAGACGGCTAAGAAAAGCCTTTATGGCCTCTGGGCCGCCGATCGACGCACCTAGCACGAACACGCGATTGAGATCAGCCAGATCAACGCTAGGCGAGGAACGCTCCGATAGCGGCTCGAACAGCGCATCAAGTTCGCTGAAGTCTGATGAGAAGTCGATTCCAACTTCCTGGCTCGCTGGCCCGGCTTGGGTCGCTGGCTCCAAGTCAAGCACAAAATCCAGGTCAAGCAATGCCAAATCGTCATTCGACTCAGGTAACCGCTTAGGGGCAGGCACCGCTGGCGCGTCGAGATCGATCGACGATAAGTCGAGTGCCTCAAGTTCGCCTAATGCCTCCCCGCTGCCACTGTCCGAACTGAAGTCATCCTGGTCGAGCAGTTTGAGATCCGAAAGCGCGAGCGATTCCTGCAGCGCAGCTGGAATCGCCGGGGCGACTCTGGGAGCTGGCGAAACAGCCACAGGTTCCTGGGCCTTAGCGATAGGTTTGCTCGGAACGTCGAGCCGCCATTCAACGACGGGCTTCTGCGGTTCCGGCTTTTCCGCGCCAAACGCTTCGATCGGCTCTAACGACCAGTCGAGTGTGAAGGCTTCCGACTCCGCGGGCTCTTTAGGTGCTGCCGCCGCCTGTGCCTCAATGCGTGTATTGCCTTCTGAGCTGCTCGTCGATTTTGCCTGGCTGTCCGCAAATTCTTTGAACAACGCGTCAAGATCGGTTAACTCGGACGGTACGGCGCTAATTTCATGAGTAGATTTCGGTTCTGAGTTCTCAGGCCCGCCAGAAAAGATGGCGCCTAAGTCAAACTCCAAGGTATCCGGGCTTTCAGCCGCTTTGGCTGGTTGCCGTGCGGGGGCGTCGAACAAGGTGTCCAGATCCAATTCGGCGAACTCGGGCGCGCTCGGTAAAGGGCCCGAATGGTCGTCGTTGACTGCCGACCCAAACAAAGCGTCTAGGTCTCCTATATCTTCACCGATGGTCAGCGACGTCGTAACCGGCGTTGAAGCAGGAGCTTCCACCTCATCAGCGGCGAACATCAGGTCTAGATCTGCGAGCGATAGCTCAAGAGTGGGTTCTGTCGTTGTTGGCGCAATGGCAACCGCTAGCGGTGCGGCTGGAGGATGGATCGCGGGAGCCGGGACAGCGGCCGCTATGGGCGCGATAGGCGCCGGCTTAACTTTCGGTGGCGGTGTAGGAATTCCAAACGACCCCGGCGGCGCCGGCGGCGTTACGTCATTCTTGCCTTTCATCTTCGCAGCAAGATGGCGCATCCAACGCGCTCGGTCCCAGCCACTGAGATCACTAGACGCGGCTGGGTCGTTGAAGATCACGGGTTGGGTCGCAGAATCCAGTGCGTCGGCCACCTCATCAAGCAAATCCTCGAGATCGGAATCGAGGTTTACAATGATGGCGTCGACCTTGCTCCTAAGAATAGCGGCCGCGTCGAGCGCACTGGCGCGGCACTCAACGGCGATCGTTACGCCCGCATTGGCCAGCGCGACACGCAGCGTTTGGGCTCCTTCATCTTGCTCATAGACCAGCGCAACTCGAATATCAGTGGACATTTGCATGCCCCGCCGTCAATGCGTCCTGCACATTTTTAAGCAGATCTGCTTCCTGGTAGGGCTTACCCAAATAGCGATCAACGCCGACTTCCAGCGCTCGCTGACGGTGTTTTTCACCGGTGCGCGAAGTAATCATAATGATCGGGATGTGCTTCAGGCGCTGATCATTGCGGATATAGGTGGCGACTTCGTAGCCGTCCATGCGGGGCATTTCAATGTCCAGCAAGATGACGTCCGGCACTCTGTCCTGCAACAGTTCGACAGCATCCAAACCATCCTTTGCCGTAAACACGTCGAAATTGCTGCGCTCCAATACGCGCGTTGTGACTTTGCGCATGGTGATGGAATCGTCGACGACCATAATCAATGGCTGACGGCGTGGTGCTGGCTCTGGCACCGGCTCCAGCAATTCGAGTTGCGCCGCCAACTCCGGCGCTTGACGCAAGGCGACGCCATGACGAACGAGTGGTGCCAAATCAAGAATCACAACAACGCGACCGTCGCCCATGATAGTCGCCCCGAAAATGCCGGGGACGATACTTAACTGCAGACCTGCCGACTTAACGACAACTTCCTTGGAACCAATGACTTGCGTGACGCGCACCGCTGCGCGTTGGTCACCCGTGCGACTCATCAGCAAAGGCACCTGGGTTTCATCAATGCCGTGGCTGACCGGTGATCTCAAAAGGTCGCCCAAGTCGTAGATTTGATAAACCTCGCCGCCGTAGAGCATGTCTAGCTGTTTCTGCTCCTGGCGACGATCGAATTCCTTGCGGGGCATTCGAGTGACGCCAGTGATAGAAGACATCGGGATCGCGTAGGGCGCCTCACCCAGCTTGACCATAACTGCTTGCGCAACGGCCAAAGTAAACGGCAAGCGAATGGTAATCCGCGTGCCGAGGCCGGGTTCGGAGTCAATCTCAAGTGATCCGCCGAGCTGTTTAACCTCGCTGCCCACCACGTCCATGCCGACGCCGCGACCAGCAACCTTGCTAACGCTGCTGGCAGTCGAAAAACCGGCTTCAAGGACAAATTGGAAGATGTCGCGATCGCTAAGGTTGGCGTCCTTATTCATCAAACCGCGTTCAATCGCCTTGCGGCGAATTGCATCGCGGTTCATGCCTGAGCCGTCGTCGGTCACTTGAATTAGAACTTCGGTCGCATCTCGAGAAACTCGAATGCTGACCGTGCCTTCTTCTGACTTTCCGCTTAGTTGGCGCGCTTCCGGCGTTTCAATGCCATGCGCCAGGGAATTTCGCAGCATGTGCTCGAACGGCGCAGTCATGCGCTCAAGCACGGTCCGATCCATTTCACCCTGTGTACCTTCGACCTTCAGCTGCGCTTTCTTACCCAGCTCCGCGGCAGTTTGACGCAAGATACGGCGCAACCGCGGGACTAAACTCTCGAAGGGCACCATGCGTGTGCGCATGAGGCCTTCTTGCAGATCAGAACTAACGCGCGATTGTTGCAAGAGCAAAGTTTCTGACTGACGAGCAATGTCGTCCAGCAGGTTTTGAATGGAAACTAAGTCAGAGACGGACTCGGCAAGCGCACGTGATAACTGCTGCAAAGTCGAGAATCGATCTAGCTCCAACGGATCGAACTCTGAATTGCCTGATTGCTCACTTTCACGTTGGAAACGCGACAGAATTTGCGCTTCCGTCTCCATTTCCAGTTTGCGTAACTGTTCCCGCAAACGCGCAACCGTTTGTTCGAACTCGACCAAGTTGAAGCGGAAACCACCCATCTGGGCTTCAAGTCGCGAACGGTAAATCGACACCTCGCCAGCAAAGTTGACCAAGTTATCCAGCAAGTCAGCACGTACGCGGATGAGCTCATGCTGCGCGCTGCGCGCAGTGGCCTCGTCGTCGTCAAGTTGGGTGCGTTTTTGTGCGCTACTTCGTGATCCGGGCCGCGCCGGAATGCTCTTTTTAGCCGGGACTGCAGCCAAATCTACCTGCGTTTGCGCCTCCGGCGTGGCCGGCTCAGCGGTTAGCGCGTCTGCCGTTGCTGGCGCTGACGGCTCGGCCTTAACGATCGGAACATCCAATACAGATACTTCGACAACTTCAACTCGCAATTCGTCTTCGCGCCCCTCAAGGATCGCGTCCAGCCTTGCGATGGTGTGCTCGGGGAGCGCTATTGCTTGCCTTGCGCGAACGCGTTGCACAAATGCGTGCAGGCGATCAAACGCTTTCTCTAATGCTTCAATGGCCGGCCGTGAGGCCTCGCGCTCGCCGTGCACAATGGCTTCAAACAGCGACTCCATTGCATGGCTGAGATCGCCGATGGGGAACAACCCAGCCATACGCGCGCCGCCTTTGAGCGTATGCAAATCACGCTGTAAGGACGTTACTGGCTCGCGATCCGCCGGCGATTCACGCAAGCGCGCCATCATTCCATCGGCATGATCAAGAATGTCGGTAGCTTCTTCTACGAAGATATCCAGCAGCTCAACATCCATATCCGGCAGATCAAGTGGGCCAGACGGGTCGATGTCGACTGGTCCCCGCTGCGCAAGCTCACTGCCGCGATTGTCTGTTGTTGCTTCGACAAGAACTTCGGGAATCGGCTCCCGAATCGGTACATCTTCAAGTGCAGCTGCAGTTTCCGCAGTGTTCAGGAGCTCTGCTGATTCAGGCTGAACCAAGTCAAGGTCGACGATTTCAGTTGCGCTTTGAGTGGCTTCTTCTGCCGTGTCAGAGTCAATCGACGTTGCCGCGTCTTCGGCAGGCGTGTCGTCCTCATTGGACCACAGATCGGAAAGGTCGACGGCGACATGGGCGTTCGAATCTGTCGCTACTTCAGGATTCTCGTCGGCCGAGTGAATGTCTTCCGCTTCAGAAAGCGCAAAGTCCGCACTCGGGAAATCGAGCAGTTCCGAGGGCGTATTTTCTTCGACTACAGGTTGGGCCACCTCATCCGCGGCTGCCATATCGGACTCGACGGCATCAATGCTGGGCGTGATCTCAATTTGGTCGGAGGCTTCAGCCTGCGGATCGAATAGTAAAAATGGCTCAAGCTGCGCCGTGCTTGTCTTATTATCTGAGGTTAGCGGATTGCCTGTTGCTGCAAGCGCCTCATCCTTCGGCTCAGTTGAAGTTAAATCGCTGTCGAAACTTTCACCGAACAGATCTTCGAACTCATCCGTATCAGCTTGCGCTAATTCAATCGCGAGTGATTCGCGCGCCGGAACGAGCAAACTTTCGACTTCCGCTTCCGACAGATCGGCCAATGAAGTTAAGGCATCGGCTTCAGGGATGGTCGGGCTCTGTTCGGTAGGTGCTCGGTATGCAAGGACTGCCGCGGAAGCAGGCGCCGTATGCGCACCCTCTTCATGGTCAGCACCTAATACAAATGCTTCACCCTCAATCTCGCTGAGCGGAACATTCGCGGAGTCCATTAAATCGGGCGCTAAAAGCCCTGGTTCGGCCAACTCCAGCGTGTCTGCCAGCGGCTCGACCGCGCTAACGCCGGAATCAGCTGTTTCACCAGAACCCTGTTCGCTGACCGATTCAGGCTCGTCACTAATGGCATTCAGAAAATCCAGCTCAATGACTTCTTCCGCAAAAACGGCGTCGTCTCTCACCTTAATTTGGCCAGCCGGCTCTAATTCTGACCCCATAAACTGAGTAGCCGCCTCAGCAATGGGTGCAGTTTCCGCCATCTGCTGATGGTCAACCGTCAGCTCTGCATGTGCAGTGTCAGTAACGAGTTCATTCTGCTCGCGGTCCGGCGATTCCCCGTCCAATTGGCCAACAAGTTCGTTTTGTGTTTCGCCAATCTCAACCGATTCGGCAAGGAACATCGCCGGGTCGTCGGGCAACTGATCAGGGTGCAACGTCACGCCAGCGAGATCATCCAGTTGCTCAAATTCAGCTACGACGTCTGATTGCGCATCAGCCGCCGCCAAGACGACCGTCTGGTTATCCGCCTCTGCGCCAGCGCTTGCGGGTTGTTCAGGTGTTAGCTCAACATCGCGCTGTTCGTCACTGGCGTCGAAAACGCCAGTGAGTTCGACCAAAACTGCCGATTCTTCGTCTGCTTCGTACCAGGGTCGCAATTCAGCGACGGCTACCTCAGGCTCTGAATGGACGCCGCGAAGATCGTCGCGGCCTTCGTCCGCAACATGAATGCCAAACCCGTGGTAAGGATGATCCGGCGCCGGCAGATCATCGCGCAGCGCCAGTACACGATCAGCGAGCGCCGAGGTGCTTGGTAACGGACTCTGCGTTTCCAGCGCGAACATAACGGCGGCGATACACTCCGATGCCTCGGTCAGCGCGGCAACGCCATCAACGGACGGCTCTAGTCCGCGCGCGCGCAAGCGCTTCAGGTAGCCCTCCAACGGGGCAACCACGCGAGTAAGGACGGGCAGATCAACCATTGACAGTGCACCGTTCAACGTGTGAACCGCGCGCAGCAGTTCCTCCGTCACCGGGGCAGAGCCCTCACTCTCAGCCTTTTGCAAATAGCTTCGAATAGTGCCCAGGTGCGATTCAACTTCACTACTTAGGATTTCCATCAGCATTGGATCGACGTCAAGCGGCGACCTTTCAATGTCCGCCGACGGGGCCAAAGAGGCTTGCGTTGCCTCCGCGGCCTGCAAATGGTCTTCCCGCGCGACCTCGCCGTTTTCCACTTGCGCCACGTTCAGATTGACGGCTTCCGACTCGCCTTCGTTTTCGCGAGTGGCCTCTTCTACCACCAGCAAATCGTTGCCGGTCAACTCGAACTGCTCTTCCTGCGTCTGCGCATTTTGAGTGGTGACTTCCGGCAATGCTTCTTCCAACGCCACAGCGTTGGTCTGAGCGTCCGAGATCGCCGCGCTGCTCTCCAGCGTTTCGGACAACGCGTGGGTGACTTCAGTGTGGGCGATTAAAGCCGCGCCCGCCGCCGAGGCCGGCTCTACATCAGCCGTGACCCCCGGGGCGGGCGAGGATTTTGGGAGCCAGACCTCCTGACCACTCGACAGTTGCTCCGACACCCACATGATCGTTCCGATGTTCGGATCAGCCCGTCCCTCTCCCTTGAGCGCCGCCAGCATTCCTGGCAACGCAGCAATGGCGTGATCGAGCAGGTCGAGCACAGCGGGGGTCGGCTGAATGGTCTTGTCCAAAACTCGGTTGAGAAGGTTCTCAATTCGCCAGGCGTATTCACCAATCGCCAACGCACCCACCAATCGACCGCTTCCCTTCAGTGTATGGAATGAACGGCGGACAGGTTTTAATTTCTCAGAATCTCCTAAATCCTTTTTCCAAGCTGGGTATTGCCTATTTAGATTATCCAGTTCGTCCTGGACCTCCTCGACAAACACCTCGCGAATTTCGTCGTCAATCTCGTCCGACGCAACGGAATGGAACCCTACATCGTGAAGGTGAATTCCAGGATGTGACTGCGGCGCTGGCACCAGCACTGCTGCAGGCGCGGAAACGCCAAGATCAACCGTTACCGGCTCCGGGGCCGCCGTCTCAACAAGCGGCTCAACCTCTGGCGCCGCCAACGCGACTTCGATGAGGGGCTCGCCGAATTCAGCAACCACAACGAGCTCTTCGCTGGGCGCCAACTCTGGTTCGACAAAGAACGACGACAGTTCGTCATCGTTTGCCAGCGACGTGTTTTCTAGCTCGAATTCAACTGACTCCGGAAGCAGATCGACAAGCGTCTCTAACGACGCAGTACCGGAAGGCTCTGCTACGTCGTCGTCGAAGGTCATCGGCGTTAGCTCAATGAACGTAGACGTCAAGTCGGCAGATAGACTTTCAGGAGCTTCGATATCCGCATGGGTGATGCGTAAATCATCCAGGTCGTGAATCGATGAAACGCTGGGTGTATCTGCCAATTCGCCCACAACCAATGCGTCGAGATTATCTCCTGGCGCAATTTCGACAGCCGTGCGCAGTTGCGCGGCGTCATCGAGTTCGGATAGAAAGTGATCGGCTGAAAGGATGGAATCAAAGTCGTCGTTTGTGCTGGTGAAGCTTGCAATGAGCGCATCCACCGCGTGGTCTTCGCCAACCGGCCCAACGTCCGGCAGATCGACGGCAACAACATACGTGGTGGGCTCGCTGATTGGCGGCTGCGTGCGTTCAACAGTGAAGTCTTCAGAAAAACTCGGATACTCAGAAACCGCCGGAACAACCGGCTCCGCGATTATCGGCTCCGGGATTATAGCGACGCTGAGATCTTCGCTGCCTTCCACTGGCAAAGGCCAGTAGCCCAAAGCCTCAAGACTGCGTCGGGTGACATCCAGAATCTTATCGCGATTGCGCCGTCCCTCTTTTACAGCCTCCAAGAAGAACTCGATGCTGGCGATCGCATCGGCCATCAAATCAAGTTGGTCTCCTGAGGGAACGCGGCGGTGGCGCAAAAGCTCCACTTCCGCAAAGCGAACAACACCGCCCAATAGGGCTGCGGGCTCCGGAAGGTTCAGCATCCGCAGCGCGCCGCTGATCTCATCCAACAGACGCGGAAGCTGTTCGATCTTGCTGTGATCCCACGGCGACTCGATGAATGCAACGATGTCCTGCTTGGCTTGTTGAATGTTCGCCGAAGCTTCTTTCGTTGTGGCATCCAGAATCTTCCGAACTTCTGCCTGAGGCAGCTCAAATCCGGTAGATGGCGGCGCCGCTTCGCGGTTGTCGGCGCCTAGCCGCTCAATATGGTCATCCAGCGAAGATTCCACATAAAGCAAAGAGCCCGCGATGTCTAATAGCGCGCTTTCTTCGGCGGGCTGTCGACCGCGGACGATGCGCTCCAGAACATCCTGTTGATCAAGCACTACGCGCCGCGGCACACCCAGACCCAACATACCAAGGGTATCGGCCACCCGATGCAGTGCCTCGCCTTGCGGCGCGAGATCGTCCACATTTGCACTGCCGGTGCGCAAATAGAGGTCTAGCGCGTCTTTGACCCGCAGCAAATCTTCTTTGATCGCGGTGCCAACGGTTTCCAACAACGCGCGGTTGTGCCCAGACAGCGCGCCGCGGGCATGAGCCAATTCGGCTTCGCTCGGCATGAGCTTGTCGAGCTTGTAGACTTGGCGCAATTCAGCAACGCGCTGCGAAGCCACCTTTGACTGCGCAACGTAATACAGTAGACCTTTCGTTAGATCGTTCGGGGGTGCGGAGGAGAATGCGGACTCACCGGCATCGATAAGTCGCTTTAATTCCCGATCAACACGACCAATCAAAAGTTTCAACGCAACCGAAGCGTCGAGCCCCTTGAACAGCACGCCTTCTAGCGCTGCCGCACCAACCCAAAACAGCCGGCGCGCGTCAATTTGGACGCACATCGTTCTGACGCGGTCAAGAATGGCAATGAGGCGAGTTAGATTGCCGTCGACATCATCGCCCTTGAACCATTTCAGCAAGCCAAACTGAAAGGCCAATCGCAGCCTGCCAGCGTTCGCTGCGATCAGCGATTGCGCAACGGCAACTTTGGCACCAGCGGCTGAAGCGGGCAATGTTGCACCCAGATCAGGCGAGAACAATGCTGTTTCACTGAGCAGTTTCTCGCCGCGACAGGCACGCAAATCGTTCAGCAACGGCAGCAAAACGATCGGGATATCGCGATGACCGCTTTGTAAGCGCTCAAGATAATCCGGCAATTGCACCATGCCGCGCATGAGCACGGAATAGGCATCATCCGCCTGCTTGATTTGACCATCAAGCAGACCGAGCGCCAAGCGCTCCATCTCCTCGACAACCATGGCGGCGCCGTACAGTTCCACCATGCGCAGCGTACCCTGCACTTGGTGCAGGTAACTGGCACAAAAGCGCATCTGGCTCTTGTCGCTGCTGTCCTCGACGTACGCTTCAAGGGCTTGTTGAGCCTGTTTTAGCGTGTCGTCCAGCTCCTGTTTGACCCAGGTCAGCGTCGTGAAGTCGATGTCGTCTTGAAGCCTCATCCGCGGACTCCTGTTTGCCGGCTTCGCCGCGCTTTTTCAATGCGCTGGCTACCCGCGCTGCAGCATTTGGCCTGCAGCTTCGCCTTGGTGCTCAAGAATCGCATCCGTTACTCAATTCGGTAGCTTGAAGTCAGCTACCGAGCGTCGTAGATCGGCGGCGAGCTGGGCCAGATTTCCAATGGACTCTGCCGTTTGACTGGCGCCCACCGAAGTCTGGGTCGTAATTTCTTGAATGACGTTCATGGTTGCCGAGATGTTTGTCGCAGCAGCTGACTGTTGGCGTGCTGCTTGCGAAATGTTTTGAATCAAATCGGCCAAGTCGTTAGAAACTTTTTCAATCTCGCCGAGCGCCAAACCTGCGTCTTCCGCTAAGCGTGCGCCCGCCACCACTTCCGCGGTAGTTTGTTCCATTGAACTTACCGCTTCGTTGGTATCCGATTGAATCGTCTGTACCAGCGTTTCGATTCGTTTGGTCGCATTCGCGGAGCGTTCTGCCAGTCGCTGGACTTCGTCGGCAACCACCGCGAATCCACGTCCCGCCTCACCGGCGGATGCTGCTTGAATTGCGGCGTTCAGCGCCAGAATGTTGGTCTGTTCGGCAATGTCGTTAATGAGCTCGACGATAGATCCAATTTCTTGAGACGATTCACCCAGTCGCTTAATTCGTTTTGATGTTTCCTGAATCTGGCCACGGATGTTGTCCATGCCTTGAATCGTCTGTCGCACAATTGCGGCGCCCTTGCCTGCGATTTGCACTGAGCGCTGCGCCACATCGGCGCTCTCTGCGGAGTTGCGGGACACTTCGTCGATTGAGACTGCGATTTCGTTGATCGCTGCAGATGCCGATGTGATCTGTTGCGCCTGATGCTCCGCGGCCTCGGCGAGATGCATTGCGGTCGCCTGGGTTTCCTGAGCGGCGGCGGCCACTTGCACTGCGGTCTCGTTGATGGTGGTCACCAAGCTGCGTAGCGCTTCCACCGCGAAGTTGATGGAGTCCGCGATCGCACCGGTAATGTCTTCGGTAACGGTCGCCTTAACCGTCAAGTCACCTTCTGCCAAGGACCCCATCTCGTCAAGGAGGCGCAAAATAGCTTCTTGATTTCGCTGATTCAGGTCGGCGGTGATCTTGTAGCGGCGCGCCTGACCGCGATACATCAAAAGAGCCAATATCACCAACGCTAGGGCTGCGATCAAACCCGAGGCCACGGCGGCGGTGAGTGAAGGGAAAGCGCGCCGACCAGCCTGTTCAGCATATTCGACTGACAGTTGTTCAGCGTCTTGCAAGAGCTGTTCGCTGTCGAGTGACACGGTATTGGCCGCTTCGCGTACGTCGATCAAATCGACGGCGCCCGTGGTGATGCTCTCGACGTATTGACCTAGCTCCTGAAAAATCGTGTAGATCTCGCTCAGCACCGTGCGTGCTTCGGGCACTACGATCGGTCGAATGCCCGCCGCCGCATCGCCGTTTTGCAAACCGTCTAGAACCTGTCCGAACACTGCGGCGTCACGGTTGAATCCGTCTGCCGCGGTGGATGCAGTTTGGCCACCCTGCAGAACTTCGTTCAAGCGTCGCAACATACGATCGGCCAAGGTGACCTGTCGGCCTGCGAAATAAACCTGATCTTGCGGCGCCCCTTTGTTGGCGAGCAGTTGGGTAATTTGGTCAGAACGCGATTGCAGCAAAGGAATCTTGATTTGGAAATCTGCCGCAGTGGCGTTCAAGTCTTCGACCACTTCACGCCGCGCCAAAATGATGTCGGCGGCCTGTTGAATGGGCGCCCACGTATCTTTGACCGCGATAAGCGCAACCTCGACTTGCGGGTTTCGTTCAATGGACGGGACGCCTTCTACGACGTCGCCAAGCTCCAATTTTTTCAAATGGGACTGGATTAACTCCTTCGTTTGGGCCAACTCGTCGAATGCTTCGGCCTGACCTCCGGCCGCTTGCGCCGCGAACTTCGCCAACTGCTGCGAATACACGCGTATATCCGTTGAGAGACCGATTGCTGCGCGATCCTCGTTGTTGTTGACGTTCGCGAAGAAGAAGTTCGCGACTAGGCCTAGGAGACCGGCCAGCAACAGCACCACGAGGATGATGAGCATGGTCGAGCTTTCGCGTTGTTGGTTACCACCGGCTGCCGCACTCATTGCGCTATGACCCCCACTGTCGTCTCGTCCAAACCCCAATTGTCGGCCCGATCAGGCCGCTGCCTGCATGAAATCCGGCGCTCGCATGAGCGTGTTCATGCTGAAAACTCCCCAACTCGACTGACCTTGCTTGTACTCGCTTTCCAGAAAGCGACTCACCGGCGAATCTGCATACACTTCGATATCGCGCATGTTTTCTTCGACGAAACTACGCTGCCCAAGCACCTCGTCGACCACCAACCCCACGCTGCCACTGGCCAACCGCACCACCAGCACGCGCGTTCGTTCGTTGACTCGAAAAGGCTCGCCTTCCAAAAACCCGCGTAGATGAACCACGGTGACCAAGTTGCCGCGTACGTTCGCAATGCCCAGCATCCACGCCTTGGTTCCCGGCACCATCGTGATATGCGGGAACATCAAAATCTCATTGATTTCAGAAATATCGCTGACCAGAAAAACGTCGCCGAGGCGATAGGCGATGGCTCGCCACAATCCGGGCGCATCCAACTGCTCAGGCAGACCCGCCACATGGGCCAGACTGCGCTTCTCGAAATCCAACAGGATTGCGAAGGGATTTAGTGCAGAACTTTCTGGCAGGTCGAGCATCTATCGTCCCTCAGGATGCCTTCAACAAGGTCTGTATCCGTGCAACAAGATCACGCTCATTGGGTGGCTTTGGAACGAAGTCCTTGGCACCTTGGCGCATCCCCCAGATGCGATCTGTTTCCATGCTTTTAGTTGTCACAATGATCACCGGAATAGATGAAGTTTCTGGATCGCGACTCAGAGCGCGCGTTGCCTGAAAGCCATTGACTCCGGGCATGATGATGTCCATCAATATCAAATCCGGTCGCTCCTGACGCGCTTTGACCATCCCTTCCTCGGCGCTACTTGCAGACAAGGTTTGGAAGCCAGCGCGCTCCAACATGCCACTTAACACCCGAACATCCGTCGGCGAGTCATCAACAATCAGAATCCGCGCCATACAGACCTCCCCGTCCGCTGGTACTCAGTTGGCGTGCTGCGGCGCCGCCGTTTTTGGATCAACGTAACGGCGTATTGCACCGAGCAACTCTTCCCGAGTAAAGGGCTTGGTGAGGTACTGCTCAGACCCAACGATGCGGCCCCGGGCTTTATCAAACAAGCCATCTTTACTGGACAGCATAATCACCGGCACACCCTTAAAAACCTGATTATTCTTGATGAGTGCACAGGTTTGATAGCCATCCAGTCGCGGCATCATGATGTCGACGAAAATGATGTGCGGCTGGTGGTCGGAAATTTTCGCCAAAGCCTCAAATCCATCCGTTGCTGTCACCACATCACAACCTTCCTTTTTGAGCAGCGTCTCGGCGGTTCTGCGGATCGTCTTACTATCGTCGATCACCATGACACGCAGCCCGGCGAGGCTCCCTTTGTTCTGTGATTCGTCCACTCCCACCTCCGCCAATTTGTCTTGAGCGCTACATGCGGTCACATGACGCTACTGTACCCGACGCAATCTCGATCTTCGTTGACACATGAGTTCAACTCGAATCGAAAAGACTTCCCCTAAAGCTCTTTAACGAAGCTTCGACCGAATGTCAAGATTACGTTGCAAGTGTTTGTGATTGCTCGATTCCGAGCCCTTGCAAACGCGATTTGATTCCGGCCAAGGCTGCGCACGATACAGGGGATTTTGCACCTGTGCAGGCATAATAGGCGAGCCCCCCGTAAGAAGTTCTGCGCTTGGGTACAAATTTCATACTTATTAAGGATTTGGCGTATGGTTCGCCGCCTCGCGGTGCTGATGGACCCGATCCAGAAGCTTAAAATTCACAAGGACTCTAGTTTTGCCATGTTGCTGGAAGCGCAACGACGCGGACATGAGGTGCATGTTTTTGAACAGCGCGACCTAGGACTTCGTAATGGGAAGGCCTGGATCCGCTCGCGGCGAACCCGCGTATTCGACAATCCGACCCGTTGGTACGAACAAGAGGAGCCGCGCATCGAAGACGCCAGCAGCTTCGATTGGGTCTTGCTGCGCAAAGATCCGCCATTTGACGCCGAGTACTTGTACGACACGCAGATTCTGGAGCGTGCGGAAGCATTGGGCACGCTGGTCGTGAACCGACCAGCGGCGCTGCGTGATGCCAACGAAAAGTTGTTTACCGCGCTATTTCCGCAGTGTTGTCCGCCGACTTTGGTCGCCAGGCAACAAAGTGATTTGCGCGAATTTGTGCTTGAACACGGATTGTGTGTGGTCAAGGTGCTCGATTCGATGGGTGGCACATCGATTTTCCGGGTCCAAGCTGATGATCCGAACCTCAACGTCATACTAGAGACGGTCACCCTGGAGGGCACACGCGCCGCGCTGGTGCAGCGCTACATCCCAGAGATCGTCAACGGCGATAAACGCATCCTGTTGATCGATGGCGAGCCCGTGCCATTTGCGCTGGCACGCATCCCAAAAGCCGGCGAGTTCCGCGGCAATCTGGCGCGCGGCGGCAGTGGACGCGGCCAGCCTTTGAGCGAGCGAGATCGTTGGATCTGCGCGCAAGTCGGCCCTGAATTAAAACGTCGCGGGTTGATATTTGTGGGATTGGATGTGATTGGCGACTATTTGACCGAAGTTAATGTAACGTCGCCGACCTGCATCCGAGAACTGGATGCGCAGTTCGGGTTGAACATCGCGGGACTTCTATTTGACCGGCTTGAGGCGATGCGCTCGTGACTGCAGTGCCCGGCGAGTCTGCTGACCGTCTGTCGTTGACCGTATTGTTTGCGACGGTCGTGCATGCGGTTCTGATTTTTGGAATCGGCTTCGCCGATGAAAATCCACCCGGCTCCGTGCTGCCTGCGTTGGACGTTATCTTGGTTCAAGCGGCCACTCAGGAAGTGCCGAAGAAGGCGGATTTTTTGGCCAACGCGGCGCAAACAGGTGGCGGAACCAGTGATGACGCCAAGCGCCCTACGCAAGTCTTCTCTTCCCCTATCCCAAAGCCTGACGATGGCATCGCGCCGCTCCCGATTCAGGCCAGCGCCCCGCAGCCGCGAGATGCAGAGCTAGCCCCAACACCGGTGCTCACCCAGGATAAATCCAGCCTGCAAGTCAGTCCGGTTACGCCAAAAGATCAGAGCACGCCACGACCATTACCACCTGACGATGTCCTCATCGAACGCAGCATGCAAATGGCGAGGCTGGCTTCAGAACTCGATCGCCAGACGCAAGCCTACGCAAAACGACCGAAGCGCAAATTCATATCGGCCAATACCCGCGAATACGCCTATGCCAATTACATGGCTTCCTGGGTCGCGCGCGTGGAGCGGGTCGGTAACTTGAATT